>NZ_JBHXFJ010000006.1:0-177457 GCF_042722465.1 Streptomyces sp. NPDC127098 | reverse complement strand
GCTACCCGCGGGGGGGGGGGGGGGGGCCGGGCCGGGCCGCCCGCCCTGGGGCCGCCCGCGACGAGCCCGCGGCCCCGAACCCCCGGGGCGGGGGGGCCCCGGCCGTCGGCGTCCCGGAAGCCGGGCGCTCGGGGGTCAGGCGCGGACGGCGCCGGTGACGGCCCAGCGTCCCGTCCTGGTCCGCAGCAGCAGGGTGACCAGGCGGGTGCCCATCATCAGCCCGGCCAGCGCCCACCACAGCGCGGTGAGGCCGCCGCCGAGCCCGGGCAGCAGCAGCGCGATCGGCGTGAAGACGGCCAGGGTCAGCAGCATGGCCCCGGCCAGGAAGGGCCCGTCGCCGGCGCCCATCAGCACCCCGTCGAGCACGAAGACCACGCCGGCGATCGGCTGGGTGACGGCGACCACCAGGAGCACCGGCAGCAGCCGCTCGTGCACGGCCTCGTCGCCGGTGAAGAGCCGGGGCAGCAGCGGGCTGGCGGCGGCGAGCAGCAGGCCGATGGCCACTCCGGAGACCGTGCCCCACCAGATCATCCGGCGGCAGGCCGAGCGGGCGCCCGCGGCGTCGTCGGCGCCGAGGTAGCGGCCGATGATCGCCTGTCCCGCGATGGCGATGGCGTCCAGGGCGAGGGCCAGCAGGGTCCAGACGGTCAGGGTTATCTGGTGGGCGGCGACGTCGACGTCGCCGAGCCTGGTCGCGACTGCGGTGGCGATCAGCAGCACGCCGCGCAGCGAGAGGGTGCGGATCAGCAGGGGCACCCCGGCGCGGGCGCTGGCGAGGACCCCGGCGGTGGTGGGGCGCAGGCTGGCGCCGTGCGCCCGGGCGCCGCGCAGCACCACGCGGAGGTAGGCGGCGGCCATGCCGAACTGGGCGAGCACGGTGCCCCAGGCGGAGCCGGCGACGCCCAGGTCGAGGCCGTAGATCAGCACGGCGTTGAGGGCGATGTTGACGGCGAAGCCGGCGATGGCCACGTAGAGCGGGGTCCTGGTGTCCTGGAGGCCGCGGAGCACTCCGGTGGCGGCGAGGACGATCAGCATGGCGGGCAGGCCGAGCGCGCTGATCCGCAGGTAGGTGACGGCGTGCGGGGCGGCGGTGGGCGAGGCGCCGAAGGCGTCCACCACGGCGGGGGCGGTGGGCAGCACGACGGCGACCAGGCAGAGGCCGAGGATGAGCGCCAGCCAGATGCCGTCCATGCCCTGGCGGATCGCGGCCGAGAGGTCGCGGGCGCCGACGCTGCGGGCCACGGCCGCGGTGGTGGCGTAGGCGAGGAAGACGAAGACGTTGACGGCGGTGGACAGCAGGGCGGCGGCGATGCCGAGGCCGGCGAGCTGGGCGGTGCCGAGGTGGCCGACCATGGCGCTGTCGGTCATCAGGAAGAGGGGTTCCGCGACCAGGGAGCCGAAGGCGGGCAGGGCGAGGGCGAGGATCTCGCGGTCGTGTCGGCGGGCGCTCGATGCGGTGGGTGGCATGGCCAGATCCAAACATCCACAGGTAATGGACACAAGTGGCAAGGAATCCTTACCCTGCGGCCTCGGTCGACGGTCGGTCACCGCCCGCAGCCGTGATCAGGGTGACGGTCCTGAAGTTTTTCCCATACACAGGCGGTGGACGAGGAAACCGCACGTCAGAGCGGGGGAAAGTGGATCTTCGGCGAGTTGTTCACAGCGTCGTCCACCGTCCTCCACGGGGTTGTCCACAGCTTTCGGGACGTTGTCCACAGGGTCTGATCTGAAATCCACATAGCCTGTGGATAACTTGGTTGGTCCTCCCCTCCGCTGGGCTTACCGTAGGTCCCCCGCCGGGCGATGCCGAGTGTCAGAGCTGTGGCGTAGGAAAGAGAAGCGACACACGGCGGCGGGCCGGGAGGAGGCGGGGACGGTGGCCGATCTCGAGCACGCGGGCCCCATGTGGGACGGGATGGAGACGGCGGCGGGCCCTGCCCAGATCTCCCGCCCGCGGAACAGCGCGGAGGACGGCCGCCCCGACCAGGATCCGGGGCCGGGCGCCGACGAGCGCGCCGCCTTCGAGCGGGTGCCGCCCCAGGACGTGACGGCCGAGCAGTCGGTGCTCGGCGGCATGTTGCTCTCCAAGGACGCCATCGCCGACGTCGTCGAGGTGCTGCGCGGCGGCGACTTCTACAAGCCGGCCCACGAGACCATCTACACGGCCATCCTCGACCTCTACGCGAAGGGCGAGCCGGCCGACCCCATCACCATCTCCGCCGAGCTGACCAAGCGCGGCGAGCTCGCCAGGGTCGGCGGCGCCGGCTACGTGCACTCCCTGGTCCACACGGTCCCGACCGCGGCCAACGCCCAGTACTACGCGGAGATCGTGCACGACCGCGCGGTGCTGCGCCGCCTGGTCCAGGCCGGCACCCGCATCACCCAGATGGGATACGCGGCCGACGGCGACGTCGACGACATCGTCAACTCCGCCCAGGCCGAGGTCTACGCGGTCACCGAGCAGCGCACCTCGGAGGACTACCTGCCGCTCGGCGAGATCATGGAGGGCGCCCTCGACGAGATCGAGGCCATCAGCAACCGCAGCGGCGAGATGACCGGCGTCCCCACCGGCTTCACCGACCTCGACGCGCTCACCAACGGCCTCCACCCCGGCCAGATGATCGTGATCGCGGCCAGGCCGGCGATGGGCAAGTCGACGCTCGCGCTGGACTTCGCGCGGGCCTGCTCCATCAAGCACAAGCTGCCCAGTGTGATCTTCTCGCTCGAGATGGGGCGGAACGAGATCGCGATGCGGTTGCTGTCGGCCGAGGCGCGGGTGGCGCTGCACCACATGCGGTCCGGCAGCATGACGGACGAGGACTGGAACCGGCTCGCCCGGCAGATGGCCGAGGTCAACGAGGCGCCGCTGTACATCGACGACTCGCCGAACCTGTCGATGATGGAGATCCGGGCCAAGTGCCGGCGGTTGAAGCAGCGCAACGACCTGCGGCTCATCGTCATCGACTACCTCCAGCTGATGCAGTCGGGCGGCAGTCGCCGCGCCGAGAGCCGTCAGCAGGAGGTCTCCGAGATGTCCAGGAACCTCAAGCTGCTGGCCAAGGAGCTCGAGGTGCCGGTGATCGCGCTCTCCCAGCTCAACCGTGGTCCCGAGCAGCGTACGGACAAGAAGCCGATGGTTTCCGACCTTCGCGAAAGTGGATCGATCGAGCAGGATGCGGACATGGTCATCCTGTTGCACCGCGAGGACGCCTACGAGAAGGAGTCGCCGCGCGCGGGTGAGGCCGACCTGATCGTCGCGAAGCACAGGAACGGGCCCACGGCGACGATCACGGTGGCCTTCCAGGGGCACTACTCCCGCTTCGTGAACATGGAGGGCGGCTTCTGAGGCCGTGCTGTAGGTTCCGCGTTTCGCTGTCAAAATCCGCGCCAAGCCGTCATATCCACAGCTGAGTTTCGACGTCGCGAGTTTTACGTCGGGGAGGCTGGCGTCAGGTGTCCGTGCCGACGCGTTCGAAGGCCAGTGTGGGCAGGTCGACCGCGTGCGCGCCGCCGTCGGCGACCAGTACCGCGCCGGTGATGTATGACGATTCCGGCGAGCCGAGGAACCGAACGATGGAGGCGATCTCGTCCGGTTCGGCCGGGCGTCGGAGCGGGACCTCGGCGGTCGCCCGGCGGTAGCCCTCGTCGCGCCCTCCGGCAAACCCTGCCGCCTCGGCGAACTGTTCCATTGCGCCGTCGGCCATCGGGGTGCGGACCCAACCGGGGCAGACCGCGTTCGCGCGGACACCGTGGGGCCCGTAGTCCCGGGCGATCGACCGGGTGAGGCCGATCAGCGCGTGTTTCGCGACGGTGTACCCCGCGACGTTGGGACCCGCGAACAGACCGGCTAACGAGGACACGATCACCACCTGTCCCCTGGCTTCCACCAGCGAGGGCAGCGAGGCCCGGCAGAACACGAACGCGCTCGAGAGGTTCGAGCGCAACGCCAGCTCCCACTCCTCGTCGTCGGTGTCGGTCACCGACGACAGCCCGTGCCCGCCGGCGTTCGCGACCACGACGTCCAGCCGCCCGAACCGGCCGACGATCTCCGCGACCGCGTTCTCCGCGTCCGAGGTCACGCTGGCATCACACGCGATGACGTGCGCGCCGGTCTCCTCCGTCACCTTCTCCAGCGGTTCGCGCCGCCGTCCGAGGACCACCACCTTCGCGCCCTCGGCCGCGTAGCGGCGGGCCACCGCCGCGCCAATGCCCGTACCGCCGCCGGTGACCGCGACGACCCTGATCTCTGTACTCACCCGGAGTCCTTTCCCTTGTCCTGAGCTGACTGCGTCCATGCCGGAGCTACGTCGCGGAGTTGCGGTCATATCGTCAGGTCCAGCCATTCGCCGACGGTCAGCACGTGTGCGCGCTGTCCGGCGTGCGTGCGGAACTCGTGCTCCGGGTCGGTGACCTCGACGTAGCCCGCGATCTTGTCCGGCTGTTTTGGCTCGTAGTGGATCGGTACCGCGTATCGGGCGTCGAGGATCTCCGCGGCCGCGGCGGCCTGCCTCGGGTCCAGCGCGGCGGGCAGCGGGCTCGGCGGCTGGAGGTGTGGCGCGTCGACCACGGCGCCGTTGGCGGGCAGGAACACCGCGTCGAACGGGCTGAACCGGCGCGCGATGAGCCACCAGTAGCCGTGGAACATCGTGTCACCGCCGTGGAAGACCCGCTGCCCGTCGGCCTCCACCACCCAGTTCAGCTGCGGGTCGCCCAGCCCGTCGACGGCCGGGACCGCGGTGACGCGGAACGTCCCGAGGTCGCGGGTGGACCAGGCATCCACGATCTCGACAGCCAGCTGGTGCCGGGCCAGTTCGCTCTCGGCCAGCAGTGTCGTCACGTTGTCCACGTCGTCGCCGTGGCCGGGCGCCGGTCGCAGCACCGGCGCCCCCGGCGTCAGCACGTCCGCGAGCGCGGGCGCGTCGGTGTGGTCCCGGTGGAGGTGGGTGACGAGCGCGGCGGTGACCTTCCCGCTCGGCGCCGCCAGCCACTCGCCGGGCTTCCACCCCGTGAACAGCGGTGAGAGGTCTCGCACGTAGTCGATCACCAGTCGCTTGCCGCCCGCCTCGATCTCCAGTCCGGCCCAGCCCAGTCGCCGCACCCGCATCCCGCACTCCCTCGTCTCGGTGGTGGGCGACAGAATTTAGCGTACGGGCGTTCGCCAAATCAATAGCGGACGCGCGTACGCTATTCTCGTCGCATGTCACCGCGACGCTCAGCGGCCGAAGCGCGGGCCACCAGGGGCCGGATCCTTGGCCGTGCCGCCGAGATCGCCTCCGAGGAGGGCCTGGAGGGCATCACCATCGGTCGACTCGCCGAGGAGCTGGGGATGAGCAAGTCCGGAGTGCACAAGCACTTCGGCACCAAGGAGACGCTGCAGATCTCCACACTGGACAAGGCGTTCGTGGACTTCTGGCACCGGGTCGTCGAGCCCGCGCTGGCCGAGCCGCCGGGCCTGCGCCGGCTACGCGCGGTCTGCGCCAACTCCGTGGACTACCTGGAGACGCCACTGCTGCCCGGCGGCTGCCTGATGACCGTGGCGCTCACCGAGTACGACGGCCGCCCCGGCCGGGTCCGCGACGCGGTGGCCGAGGTGTGGTCGCGCTGGCGGGACCAGCTGCGCGCCGACCTGACCGCGGCGGTGGACAACGACGAGCTACCCGCCGGGTTCGACGTCGACCAGGCGCTGTTCGAGATCGTCGCCGCCGGGCTGGCACTGAACGCGGCCATGCAGCTCCAGCACGACCAGACGGCGGCGGGCCGCGCCCGCCGCGCGATCGAACGGGCCCTGGACCAGTCCTGACCGCACGCCAGACCGGGCAAACCCGACCCCTTCCCGATGACCGGACCGCCTGACCACGTTCCCGCTGGTCGGGATGGACCGGTTCCGCCCCGAAATTTCCCGAGCCAGTCCCACACCCCGAACTCGCTTTCGGGAGCACCGACACCGCACAGAGAAGTGACACGAAACTCGGAACGATCAAGGTGACATGAAGCGCGGACTGAGATGAACGCGCGGCTCACAACATCGCCATGTGACACCGAAACGCGGACCCTACACGTGCGACCCGCCCCGGAGTGGCTGGCGAGCGCCGAGTTCGCCTCGGCCGTCCGGGGTTTCCTCGACTCGCTCTGAGCTATCGTCGTACCGCGCGTGCGGTGCGCGCCCACGGACCAGGGAGGTTGATGAATATGGCCGTCGCCGGCCCTCGTCAGCGTGCCCTTGTCCGGGCCGTGCGGCGATAGCGCGCGGTCCGGTCGTTCATCGGACGACCAGGAGTGATCATGTCTTCCTCCGCTTCACCATCCTCCCCTGCCCCGCTGACCAGTGAGCGCCTGCTGTTGCGGCCCTGGACCCTCGCGGAGGCCGCCGCGGTCCTCGGCGAGGGCGCGCGGCCCGCGCGGTGGGCGGCCGACTTCCCCGCCGAGGGGGATCGCGTCGTCGCGGGGCTGCTCGACCAACAGCCGGCCTGGCTCGGCGAGTACGGCCACCGGTTGATCGTCGAGCGCGCCAGTGGTCTCGTGGTGGGCTCGATCGGCCTGTTCTGGCCGCCGCGCGACGGTGTCGTCGAGATCGGCTACGGCGTGGTGCCGTCCCGCCGCGGTCGGGGCTATGCCTCGGAGGCGACCAGGGCGTTGGCCGGGTTCGCGCTCGCCGCGCCCGGGGTGCACACCGTGGTCGCCGGCGTGGAGCCGTCGAACTCGGCGTCCGTCCGCGTGGTGGAGAAGGCCGGCTTCGAGCGCTTCGAGCCGGCCGCCGCCGAGGCCGAGGGGAACGTGGTCCGTTTCCGGCTCACGTCTCGCTGACGGCGGCGGCCAGCGCGGCCACGCCCTCCCGGATCGCGTCGGGGGGCGTGGCCGCGTAGCCGAGGATCAGACCCGGCGGGTGGGGGAGCCTGCGGTGCCAGCTGAGGGGGTGGAGCTTGACGCCGCGGGCGAGGGCCGCGGCGGCCAGGGCGGTGTCGTCCAGGGCCGGGTCGTCGAAGGTGGTCATCAGGTGGAGCCCGGCGGCCGGGCCGTGCAGCGTGGTGTGCGGGAGGTGGCGGCGGAGCGCGTCGATCATGGCGTCCCGGCGGCGGCGGTGGCGGGCGCGGGCGAGCCGCAGTTGGCGTTCCAGTTCGCCGGACTCCATCAGCCTGGCGAGCACCAGCTGGGGCAGTGCCGCGTTGCCGAGGTCGGCCAGGCGCTTGGCGGCGATCAGGGCGTCGCGGTGTTCGGGGGGTGGCACCAGCCAGCCGATGCGGAGCGCGGGGGCGAGGAGTTTGGAGGCGCTGCCGCAGTAGGCGACGCGGTCGGCGAGCAGGGAGCGGAGCGCGGCGACCGGGGGGCGGTCGTAGCGGTGTTCTGAGTCGTAGTCGTCCTCGATGATGAGGCCGTCGTGCTCGGTGGCCCAGCGCAGCAGTTCGCGGCGGCGGGCGCCGTCGAGGACGACGCCGGTGGGGAACTGGTGGGCGGGGGTGAGGAGGACGGCGCCTGCACCGGTTGCGCGCAGGGCGTCGACGCGGGCGCCGGCCGGGTCGACGGGGATGGGTG
Organism: Streptomyces sp. NPDC127098; assembly: GCF_042722465.1. NCBI lineage: Bacteria > Bacillati > Actinomycetota > Actinomycetes > Kitasatosporales > Streptomycetaceae > Streptomyces > Streptomyces sp. NPDC127098. The sequence goes on along the minus strand of NZ_JBHXFJ010000006.1, from coordinate 169,927 downwards.
GGACGTCGAGCCCGGCGGCCGCCAGTTGTTGGCGGGCGCCGAGCGAGCCGGGGTCCTCCACGGCCACCGAGGTGACGCCGGCGGCGGTCAGCACCTGGCCGAGGAGGGCGAGGGTCTGCGCGGTGCCCGAGGTGATCAGCACCTCGTCCGGGGTGACGCGGAGGCCCCGGTTGCGGGCCAGCCAGTCGGCGACGGCGGCGCGCAGCGCCGGGGTGCCGCGTGGGTCGCCGTAGCCGAGGCCGGTGGCGGGGAGGTCGCGGAGCAGCTCGCGTTCGGCGCGCAGCCAGGCGGCGCGGGGGAAGGCGGCGAGGTCGGGGGTGCCCGGGGTGAGGTCGACGCGGGCGGGGGCGGCGCGCAGCGCGTCGAAGACGCCCTGGTCCGGGGGGTGGGTGAAGAGGTCGGCGGGGGTGGGCGCGGGTGGTGGCGCCGGGGCGCTGGCCGGTCGGGCGGGCGGGGGCAGCGGGGCGGCGACGACGGTGGTGCCGTTGCGGCGGTGGCCCTCGGCGTGGCCGTCCTCGGTCAGGCGCCGGTAGGCCTCGGTGACGACGCCGCGGGAGACGCCGAGTTCGGCGGCGAGCGCGCGGGTGGGGGGCAGTCGGCTGCCGACCGGGAGTCGGCCGTCGGCGACGGCGTGCCTGAGTTGGCGGGCCAGCCAGTCGGCGCGGCCGCCGGGTGGGGCCTGGGCGATGTCGAGTTGCAGGAAGTCGGAGGTGCCGGCCGCTTTGGCCTGGTCGGATCGATCGGCATTGGACCTGTGCACCGGACCATAGTGGCAGCAGGCTTGCCGCATGGACTCGTTGATCGGCTATGTACACGGCTACTCGGAGCGCGAGGCGCGCAGGCTCGGCGACCAGGCGGACACGTTGGCGGAGCTGTTGCACGCCGGCACGTCCTACCCGGCGGGCAGTCGGGTGCTGGAGGCGGGCTGCGGCGTCGGGGCGCAGACGGTGCACCTGGTGGCGAACAGCCCCGGGGTGCGGTGGGTGGCGCTCGACCGCTCGGCCGAGTCGTTGGCCACGGCCCGGGCGCGGGTCGCGGCGGTCGCGCCGGCGGCCGAGGTGCGCTGGTGTCATGCGGACGTCTACGAACTCCCGTTCCCCGAAGCGGAGTTCGACCATGTCTTCGTCTGCTTCCTGCTGGAGCACCTGTCCAACAGGGAGCGGGCGCTGGTCGAGCTGCGCCGGGTGCTGCGTCCCGGCGGCACGCTGACGGCGATCGAGGGGGACCACGGCACGGCGTTCTTCCACCCGGACAGCCCGTACGCCAGGGCGGTGATCGACTGCCAGGCCAGGCTCCAGGAGGTGGCCGGCGGCGACGCGCACACCGGGCGGGCGGTGGGGCCGCTGCTGCGCGGGGCGGGCTATGTCGACGTGTCGGTCGAGGTGCGGACGGTCTACGCGGACGCCGCCAGGCCGGACCTGATGGGGGACTTCGTGCTCGACACGTTCGCCGCGATGGTCGGCGGGGTCCGCGAGCAGGCGCTGGAGGCCGGGTTGATGACGCCGGCCGACTGGGACCGTGGGATGGCCGACCTGCGCCGGGCGGCCGGCGGGGACGGGACGTTCCACTACGCCTTCTTCAAGGGGGTCGGCGTCCGGCCGGCCCTCGACGTGGCTTGACCTTCAGGTTGGACGAAGCTCCAGAATCGCGGCCATGGAACGCGAGACGGACCAACCGGCCGAGATGAGCATCGGCGCCTTCGCCCGGCGCGTCGGCGTGGCGCCCAGCGCGCTGCGCTTCTACGACGACTGCGGGCTGCTGCGCCCGGACCGGGTGGACGCGGTCACCGGCTACCGCTACTACGCGCCCGAGCAGGAGGCGCGCGGGGTGGCGGTGCGGCGGCTGCGGGACGCCGGGCTGCCGCTGGTGGACGTGGCGGTGGTGCTCGACGGGCCGGCCGAGGAGGCGCGGGCGGTGCTCACCGCCCATCTGCGCCGTACCTCCGAGCTGGCCGCGGCGGCCAGGTCGGCCGTCGATGAGGTGCTGCGGGGGCTGCCGTCCGCCGGCCGGCGGACGGTGGCGCGGCTCGGCGGGGCGGAGCTGGCCAGCGCGGTGCGGCAGGTGGCGCCGGCGGCGGCCGCCGTGGGGCCGCCCGCGCTCGCCGGGGTGCTGGTCGAGCTGGGCGGCGGGGAGGTGCGGCTGGTGGCCAGCGACCGCTACCGGCTCGCGCTGCGGGTGCTGCGGCCCGTCGCGCTCGACGGCGGCGGGCGCCGGCTGCTGGTGGCGGCGGCCGCGCTGCGGGAGGCGGCAGCCTGGGCGCTGCCGGAGCCCGAGGTGGAGGTGGTGGCCGACGGCGCGGGCGCCAGGCTGCGCGCCGGGGCGGGTGAGCGGGAGCTGCCGGTGGTCGACGAGGAGTTCCCCGACTACCGGGAGATGCTGGCGGCGCTGGACGCCCCGCGTGGCCGGGTGATCGTGGGCCGTCGCGCGCTGCGGGACGCGGTGCCGGCCGAGGGGCCCGTCGTCCTGCGTACGGCGCGGGACGGCGGAATCACAGCCGGCGGCGTGGACTCCGGTGGGACGGCGTTGCGGGGCGTCGTGTCGGGGGCGCCGCCGTCGCGCGTCGCCTTCGATCCCGCGGTGCTGCTGCCCGCCCTTGAGGCGAGCGTGGGGCCCGACGTGCTGCTCGAACTGGTCTCCGACGCGGCGCCCGTGGTCGTCAGGTCGGCGGACCAGGGCAGCTTCACCACCCTGGTGATGCCGGTGCGCGTGGCGGGGAGCTGAGATGGACCCGCACAACGAGGTGGTCCGGCTGTGTGTGGCCGGCATGGCGGCGGAGGCCGAGGGGGAGCGGGACCGGGCGCGCGAGCTGTTCGAACGCGCCTGGGCGGCGGCCGGCGATGACTACGAGCGGTGCGTCGCTGCGCACTACGTCGCCCGGCACCAGGACACCCCGGAGGAGACGCTGCGCTGGAACGAGGAGTGCCTGCGGCTCGCGGACGCGGTGGGGGACGAGAAAATGGCGGGCTTCTACGCCTCGCTGCACCTGAACATCGCGCGGGCGCACCGGACGGCGGGGCGCGCCGAGCCGGCGCGCGAGCACTTCGCGCTCGCCGCTCGCCACGTCGACGCGGTGCCGGAGGGGCAGTACCGGGAGTGGATCCGGTTCGCCGTCGCGCGCGGGCTCGGCGCCCACGCGGCCGGCGCCCACTTCGCCGAGCTCGACGCGCTGGTCGAACGGTGGTGCGCACGCCGCGAGTTGACGGCGCTGGCGCTGGTGCTGCCGGTGCGTCTCGGCGACCTCGGCACCCCGGAGGACGGCGAACGGCTGGTCACGGCGCTGCGCATGCTCCATGCCTCCGGCTGGCTGCCGGAGGCGGAGCGGGCCGAGCTGGGGCGGGTGATCGGTTCGCTCGCCGACCGGGCGCGTTAGGGTCGTGCCATGGCGACGGCGGACGGCGAGCGCGGCGGCATCTCCCAGGTGCCTGTTCGACTGCGCGAGAAGGCGAGCTGGCTCATCACCCACGCCGCGACGCCGGCCGGGCGGCTGTCGTCCGAGGCGTTCGCCGGCGTCGGTGCCCGCCGCTACCACTATCCGCTGCTCGCCGCGCTCGCCGAGTTCGGCCCGGCGAGCCAGGCGGCGCTCGGCCGGCGCTGCGGCATCGACCGCAGCGACGTGGTCGCCGCGCTCAACGAACTGGCGGCGGCCGGGCAGGTGGTGCGCAGCCCCGACCCGGCCGACCGGCGACGCAACGTGATCACCCTGACCCCCGAGGGCGAGCGGCAGTTGGAGCGCGCCGACAAGGCGCTGGCCGTCGCCCAGGACGCGCTGCTCGCGCCGCTGTCGGCGGGCGAGCGCGCCGAGCTCATCCGGCTGCTGGCCCGGGTCCTGGACCACTGGACGGTCGACCAGCGGTGACGCCCGGGACGAGCCGGGCCAGTGCGGCGGCCGAGGGGCTGCCGGGCTCGGCCGCGTAGAGCGCGAGCCGCTGCGCGCTGCCGTCACCGAGGTCGAGCAGCTGGTGGGTCAGGGTGAGCGGCCCCACACGCGGGTGGCGGTAGCGGCGGGCGTGCGAGGGACAGGCGGCCACCGGGTGCGCGCGCCAGAGGGCGGCGAACTCCGGGCTGCGCTCGACGAGTTCGGCGATCAGCGCGGCCAGCGCCCGGTCGCCGGGGCGCCGGCCGACGACGATCCGCAGGTCGGCGACGGTGTCCCGGCACTTGGCCGGCCACTCCTCCCCGAACAGGCGGCGCGTGGCCGGGTCGAGGAAGACCAGGCGGGCGGCGTTGGGCGGCTCGTCGAAGGGCAGGTGGCCGCCGAACAGCGCGTGGGCGCCGGCGTTCCACGCCAGGATGTCGACGCGTGCGCCGAGCACCAGGGCCGGGGTGGCGCCCAGCGAGTCCAGCAGCGTGCGCACCCCGGGGCGCGGTGACTCGGCCGACGTGGGTGGTGTGGTGTCGGCGCGGGCCGGGCGCACCAGGGCGCGCAGGTGGGAGCGCTCGGTCGCGTCGAGCCGCAGCACTCGGGCCACCGCGTCGAGCACGGCGTCCGAGACGTGCGGGGTCTGGCCCTGTTCCAGGCGGGTGTAGTAGCCGGGGCTGATGCCGGCGAGCTGGGCCAGCTCCTCGCGGCGCAGCCCCGGCACGCGGCGCCGGCGGCCGCCGTGGTCGGGCAGCCCGGCGTCGGTGGGCCGCAGCCGGGCGCGGCGCGAGCGGAGGAAGGGGCCGAGGTCGGGATGGGGCCGCATGGTCTCCCAGACTACGCGCGGCGATCCTGCACCTGGTGGGGATAGCCACGGCGGTGGGCTGGTCGGCGCCGGGCGGCCGGGCGAGGGTGGGGCGCATGAGGAAGCTGAGGATCCTGGTGATCGGTGCCGGCGGCACCATCGGACGCGCGGTGGTGGCGGAGCTGACGGGGGCGGGCCACGAGGTGGTGCGCGCCTCCCGGAGCGCGCCGCCCGAGACGCGCGTCGACATCGCCGACCCCGACTCGGTGGCCGCGCTGCTCGACCGGGTCGGCGAGCTCGACGCGGTGGTGTGCTGCGCGGCCAGCGGGGCGCTGGTCCGGCTCGACGAGGGCGACGACGCGGAGTACCTGACCGGCCTCGACGGCAAGCTGCTCGGCCAGGTGCGGCTCGTGCGGCGGGCGCTGCCCCGGCTGCGCGACGGCGGGTCCATCACGCTGACCAGCGGCGCCTTCGCCGAGCCGACGCCCGGCGGCTCGTTCGCCGCCCTGGTCAACGCCGGTCTTGAGGCGTTCGTCGACGCCACCGCCGTCGAGCCGCTGCGCGGGGCGCGGGTCAACGCCGTCAGCCCCGGCTGGGTGAGGGAGACGCTGGAGGCGCTCGGCATGGACCCGTCGGCAGGCACGCCGGCACGGGAGGTTGCACGGGCCTATGTGACGGCCGTGACCGGGGACGACCGGGGGCGGGTCCTGCGGGTCGGTCCTGACGGGACGCGCTGAGCGCCTCCTCGACGAGGCGCGCGGGCACCGGTTTTCGGCCGGCGTCCGTACACTCCCGGCCATGGCGATTCTGAAGGCGACCATGCGGCAGCAGGTCGCGGAGGCGATAGCACGGGTCAATCCGGCCGACCGGCCGCTGGTCACCGTCCACGGCGTCACCGGGCCGAGCCCGTATCTGATGAGCGGTTTCGGCCTGATCGGACAGCTGTTCATCGACTACTACTTCGTGACCATCACCGAGCAGGCCGTGGTCTTCCACCGGGCGAGCCGGGCGAGCAACCGGCCCAAGGAGCTGGCGTTCGTGGTCGACCGGGCGGAGGCGGCCGGGCGGGTCAGCGACGGGCGGCGCGGCTCGCTCTGGAGCTCGTTCCGCTTCCACCTGCCGGGTAAGGAGAAGCCGACCAGGATCAACGTGGGACGGCAGTGGCGGGCCGAGCTCGACCAGTTCATGCCGCTGCTGCTCGGCGGGCCCATGACCGCGCCGCCGCCCGCGCCACCGGCCGCCGGTCCGTACCCGCCGGGGCCCTATCCGGCGGCTCCGCCCGGCGGTCGGCCGGGTCCTTACCCGAGGTGACGGGCCCGGAGCCGGGCGCGCTCGCCGCCGTCGCCAGACGGCATGGCGTCGCGCCGGACGCGGTACGGCCCGCGCCGCGTCAAGGTGTCGCCTCGCACGTCCACCTGCTGGGCGACGGGCTGGTCCTCAAGGTCGCCCGTGCCGGGGACCCGGCCCTCGCGGCCGACCTGCGCAAGGAGGCCGTCGTCGTCCCGCACGCCACGCGCCTGGGCGTGCGCGCCCCGGAGATCGTGGAGTTCGACGGCGTGGGGGAGATGTTCGGCGCCCCCTACCTGGTCCAGCGCCGCGCGCCGGGCGTCGCGCCGCCCGGCGACGAGCCGGGCGCGGACGCGTACCGGGAACTCGGCCGGCAGCTCGCCCTGTTGCACGCCGCGCCGCCGACGCCGCTGGCCGGTGTGGCGGAGGACCGCGCGGGCGACGTCAGACCCGGCATCGAGGCGCTGGCCGCCGGTGGGTACCTCAGCGCGTCGCTCGCCCGCTGGCTGACCGGTTGGCTCGACGAACTCGCCGCCCACGTCCCGGCCGAGCCGCCGCTCGTCCTCGTGCACGGTGACGTCTCGGCCGGCAACCTCCTCGTCGATCCCACCACCGGCGCCCTCACCGCGCTGATCGACTGGGGCGACGCGGCCCACGCCGACCCGGCCGTCGAGTTCGCCAAGGTGCCGCCGCGCGCGGTCCGTTCGGTGCTCGCCGGCTACGCGCCGGGCGAGGAGGAGGCGTGGTGGCCGAGAATCCTGTGGCACCACGTCGCCTGGGCCGTCTTCCGGCTGCCCACCGGACCCGAGCCGCCGACGGCCACGCACTGGAGCGCCCAACCCGCCAACCGGCTGCTCGAACTGCTACGCCACTACGTCGACTTCGGCGGTTTCGGGGACTCCGCGGGCTGAACGAGGTCCCAGCGGTTGCCGTACCGGTCGACGAAGACCGCGACCCGGCCGTAGGGCGCCGTCCACGGCTGCTTCTCGATCGTCACCCCGGCCGCCGTGAACCGCGCGAAGTCGGCGTCGAAGTCGTCGGTGTAGAGGAAGAAGCCGACCCGGCCGCCGGTCTGGTCGCCGATCCGGCTGCGCTGGTGGTCCGTGACCGCCCTGGCCAGCAGCAGCCCGGTCTGCGCGTCGGGTCCCGGGGCGACCACCACCCAGCGCTTGCCCGGGTAGTCGTCCGGCAGCGGCGTGTCCTCGCGCAGCTCGAAGCCGAGCGGACCGGTGTAGTACGCGATGGCCTCGTCGTAGTCCGGGACGACGAGGGCCAGCAGCCCGAGATGCCTCATCGGGGCAGCATGTCATCCTGGGCGACATGGCCGAAGGCGGGTACCGGGAGCGGCCGGCGTCGCGGGACGCCGGCCTCCCGGGTGCCGTGGTGTGGGAGAAGACGGCGGTCGCGGACCGCGTCGGCCGGGTGCTGCCCGACGGCTGCATGGACCTGATCTGGGACGGCGCGCGGCTGCTGGTGGCGGGCCCGGACACCCGGGCGCACCTGGTGGCCGGGGTGGCTGGCACGCGGTACACGGGGCTGCGGTTCGCGCCGGGCTTCGGGCCGCTGGTGTACGGGGTGCCGGCGGACGAGCTGACGGATCGGCGGGTGGGCCTCGACGCGGTGTGGCCAGGGCGCCTGGTGCGGGAGTTGACGGAGCGGGTGGCCGGCGCGGCCAGGGCCGGGGCGGCCCTGGAGGCGGTGGCCGCGGGTCGGCTGGCCGCCGCGCCGCCGGATCCGGAGCCCGAGCCGTGGCGGGCCCGGGCGGTGGCGGCGCTGGCCGCCGGCCGCGGGGTGGCCGGGACCGCGCGTGAACTGGGGCTGAGCGAGCGGCAGTTGCGTCGCCGCAGCCTGGCCGCCTTCGGCTACGGTCCCAAGACGCTGGCGCGGGTGCTGCGGCTGGGGCAGGCGCTGCGGCTGACCGACGCCGGTACCCCGCCGGCCGAGGCGGCGGCGCTGGCCGGCTACGCCGACCAGGCCCATCTGGCGCGTGAGGTGCGGGAGCTGGCGGGGGTGCCGCTGACGCGGCTCAGGGGGTGAGGGGTGCGAAGAGGTCGACGCCGTTGCCGTCCGGGTCGAGGACGATGGCGTAGCGCTGGCCCCAGAACGCGTCCCACGGCTTCTTCTCGCCGACGTACCCGGCGGCGGTGAGCTCCGCGTAGACGGCGTCCACGTCCGCCGGGTCGTCGCAGCGGAAGGCGAGCCCGAGGCGACCGCCGGTCCCGGGGGTCCACTCCGGGTGGAAGCCCTTGATCGTCGCCACGGTGTCCCAGGCGACGCGCAGGCCGCCGGGGAGCCTGGCCTCCACGTGCGGCTGGCTCTCCGCCCCTTCGGGGATGTCGAGGCCGAGCCGCCGGTAGAAGGCGAGTGAGGCCGCCATGTCGTCGGTGACGAGGCCGATGAGGTCGAATCGTGCTGTCATGCCGCCGAGGCTAGGCCGGGCGGTCGGGGCGGTCTTGAAGGAATCGGACGCGGGTGACCGTGGGAACGCGTTTTCGACGATGTGGTTGTCCACAGGTTCGTGTCCCGTTTGACCTGGGACGTCGCCCTGGCTGTGGATAACTTCCGGCCTGTGGATAACGTGACCGACATCGTGTCGGCCTGTGGATAACCCGCCTGTGGACGACTCCGGACTACACTGCGGCACGGCCCGAAGCCACAACTGGTGTTTGCGACTTCGGGCCGCTTCACGCCGCGCGCCGGGTCATCCCAGGTCGGGTCGCCAGCTCCGGCTCGTCTGCAATCGCTGCAGGTCATCGCGGATTTCGAGCAGTCGCTGCCGGTGCTCGCCCGACGTCTCGATGAGGTGGTTGAGCAGTGGCGTGACGGCGGTCCTGATCATCTGCCGCACCGACTCCTCGGCCACCGCGACCATCCGCTCGTCGACCAGCCGCTGGACGTGCCGCTCCAGCTCGTGCAGGGCCCGCAGCGGAAAGTTATCCACAGGCTCGGCGGCCGCCGAGAGGCAGGCCTCCGCCTCCGTGTCGAGGAGGTAGGACCGCACCTGACGTGCGATGACGCTGTCCCGCAGCAGCATCCCGACGTTCAGCACCGCCCGCCGGGGGTAGAGAGTGATGCCTCGTCCTGGCGTTCTAACCGACATCCTGTCGGTTAGAAACTCGCGCAGCTCCGCGCCGCGCAGGACGCGCATACCGTTGGCCTCCAACTCGGCTCGGTGCCGCTCGACCACCTTCTCGACGATCTTGGTGTCGACCTCGTAGTACGCCGCCACCATCCGCGTCGTCACGTGCAGTCCGTCCGGCAGCGTGCGCAGCGTCTTGACCTTGTCGAGGGCGTCGACCCGGTCGATCACCCGGCTGCGCAGCTGGCGCGAGTCGAGCAGGTCGCTCTCGTGGGTGTGGGTGTTCCTCATCGTCTTCCTTCCCGAGCCGGTGGCTCGACGGATGACGTAGTGTCTCTACGCCATCCGGGTTAACGAGGAAGATCCGGCGAAGATGCGGGCGAGGTGCGCGCATGCGTCCGAAGCGGGGGAAGTCGCCCGAACTCACTCCGCCCAGGGGATCGTTCTGATCTCGCCGGTCTCGGTCACGGTGGCCAGGCCGCCGGCCGTCATGCAGACCAGCGCCTCGACGGCTTCGCCGCCCGTGGTGGACACCTGTCGCGGCTCGCCCGCCGGCAGGACGGCGGCCTGGCCCGGGCCGACGTGCTTGGGTTCTGCGGTGCCGTCGCCCGAGGCGACGGCGATGGTGCCGGTCAGCGGCAGCCAGACCTGTTCGCGGTCCACGGAGTGCCAGGGGCCGCGGGCGCCGGGCGCCATCCGCACCCGCCAGGCGCTGAGTTCGCGGGTGCCGCGGCGGGGCGTGGCGAGGCTGGTCATCTCGGCGTTCGGGGTGGCGACGGTGTCGTGCTCGGTGGGCGTGTGGACGCGCATGGGTGGGCTCCTCCGGCCTGTGTAAAGCTGCTTTACTCGTGCTCTCGGCAGTGAGTAAAGCAGCTTTACACGTGTGTGTCACCATGGACCCCGTGTCAGAACCCCCGCCGCCACCCGAGACCGAGCTGACCTTCCTCCTCGGCATGGGCTTCCAGCTCCTCCTCGCCGAGTTCGAGACCCGCCTCGCCGAGCAGGGGTACGGCGACCTGCGGCCCATCCACGGCCTCACCTTCCAGGCGCTGGGACCGGCCGGCGCGACGAGCAGCGAGCTCGCGGCTCGGCTCGGCGTCACCAAGCAGGCGGCCGGGCAGATCGTCGACGACCTGGAGCGGCGCGGCTATGTGCGGCGCGAGCCGCATCCGGCCGGTGGGCGGCGCAGGCTGGTGGTGCTCACCGAGGCCGCGCACCGCCATCTCGCCGTCGCCGGCCGGACGTTGCACGGTCTCGAGGCGGAGCTCGGGGAGCGGCTCGACGTGGGCGTGCTCCGCGCCGAGCTCGAACGACTGCTGGTGGCGTTGGCGGACGGGCGGCCGCTGCCGCCGCTGCGTCCCGTCTGGTAGGCGGGGGGCGGGCGGTCAGCCCAGCGCGACCGAGTAGGGCGCGAAGCGGCGGGTGATGTCGCCCGGGATGTCGGGGGCGCCGAGCACCATCAGGGCGCAGGGGCGGTCGCCGGTGAGGCCGTTGGCGCGGAGCCAGCGGTCGAGCTCGGGGTGGCGGGCGTCCACGTCGTAGCGGATGGGGCGCGGGGCCTCGGTGCCGAGGCGGGCGACCAGGGCCTGGGCGGTGGCGGTGTCCTCCGCGACTACCGGGCCGATGACGATGCTGGACGGGTTGGGCCAGGCGGCGGCGAAGCCGGTGAGGCGCCCGGTGGCGGCGTCCTCGGCGACCAGGAAGCGGTCGGCGAAGGCTGGGAGCCTGGTCAGCAGCGCGGTGCGGTCGGTGCCGAAGACCGGGCGGTCGTAGGCGAGCACCGCCGGCAGGTCGGCGGCCGCCGCCGGCCGCACGGTGGTCGCCGGCCGGGCCTGGGGCGGCACGGCGCCGGTGAAGGTGCCGCGGATGGTGGTGAACTGGCCGACCGTCTTGAAGCCGAGCTGCTCGTAGAGCGGCCGGCCCTGGTCGGTCGCGCTGAGGAACACGGCGGCCGGTCCGCACTCGGCCAACGCGTGCCGCATCAGGTGGCGGGCGATGCCGCGGCGGGCGTACCGCTCGGCGACCAGCACCATGCTCAGGCACCGGTGGCGGTCCCCGTAGGCGGTGACGACGACGGTGGCGATCAGTCCGCCCACCGGATCGCCGGCCGGGGCGTCGATGCCGTAGCCCTGCCCTGCGGTGAGCAGCAGCCGCCACTTGTGCTCCTCGCGGGTCCAGTCCCGGCTGTCCGCCAGGTCGAGGCAGGCGGTGAGGTCGGCCGGGCCGAGGCGGCGGACCGGCGGGAGGTCGTTCGGCAGCGTCACGACCTCAGGGATACCGGGGCGCGGGGCGTGGCGCGAGCGGTTTTCGACGTGCGGACGGCGCGGGCGGCGCGGGCGGCCCGCGCGGCGCGGCCGCGTCGGGTGAGGCGCCACGGCTTGAGGACGGATATCGCGGTCATGAAGAGGTAGAGGCTGAGCGAGACGACCGGCGGCGCGACGAGGCTCGCCGGGTCGGACACCGGGTGCCCGGCGGCGACCTCGGCGGCCGCGTTGTCGATTCCGGCCCGGAACAGGAACAGCGAGGCGAGGCCGGCGCCCAGCGTGAGCCAGAACTTGACGTAGACCCACCAGTGGCGGGCAAGACCCCACGGGGTGCCGAGCGACAGCACCAGGCCGGAGGCGAAGGTGGTCAGCGCGAGCGGGGCGATCAGCCAGTCGCCGAAGATCTTCATGGCGCGGTAGGCGGCCTCGGCCGTGGCGGCCGAGTCGGTGGTGGCGCCGGCGATGCCGAGCACCAGCAGACAGAGGGTGAGGCCGAGCCAGCCGACGGACACGACGACATGTCCGACGAGGAGGGCCCGGCGCACCGGACGACGTAGCTCTCTCATGCCGCCACGGTCCCGCGCGAACCCGTCGCGACGCGTCTGACGGGGGGAGTATCCGCGGCTACTCGCCCTTGAGTACGGGCGGGGCGGTCCGCTCGGTGAGACCGGACCGGCCCGCGGGCCGGGAGCCCGCGGTGCCCGCCGAGGGCACCCGCCCGAGCGCGGTCACCACGAGGGCACCGAGCGCCAGCGCGCCGCCCAGCCACAGCACCGACCGGGTGCCGAAGCCGTCCACCAGTCGGCCGCCCGCGAAGGCGCCCAGGGCGATGGCCCCGTTGAACACGGCCACGAACAGGGAGGTGGCGCCCTCCCTGGCCTTCGGGGCGGCCAGGGCCAGCCAGGTCTGGGTGCTCACCGACACGCCGCCGTAGGCCAGGCCCCAGACGACCAGCAGGACCGCCGCGCCCGCCACGGACAGTCCGAGCACCGGAACGAGCGGCAGGGAGGCGGCCAGCGCGGCGCCGATCACCAGCACGGTGCCGCGCACCGACCGGCCCACCCGGGCGCCGACCACGAAGTTGCCCGCGATGCCGGCGACTCCGTAGGCCAGCAGGAGGGTGCCGATCATCGACGCCCCGACGCCCGAGACGTCCTCCAGGATCGGCCGCACGTAGGTGTACGCGGCGAAGTGCCCGGTCACCAGCAGGGCCACCACCGTGAGCCCGGTGGCCACCCGCGGGTTGCCGAGCAGCCGCAGCACACCGCCGAGCGCGACCGCCTCCTCGGCGGGCAGCGGCGGCAGCACCACGGCCATGGTCACCGCCACGAGCAGGGCGAGACCGCCGACGGCGAGGAACGCCTCACGCCAGCCGGCCAGTTCACCGAGGTACGCGCCGGCGGGCACGCCCACCACCGAGGCGACGGCGATACCGCTGAAGATCAGGGAGGTGGCCGGCCCGACGGACGTGGCCGGCACCAGCCGTGCCCCGAGGCCGCCGGCGAGCGACCAGACGCCGCCGAGGCCGACGCCGACCAGCACGCGGGCCACCATCATGACCGTGACGTTCGGCGACCAGGCGGACAGCACGTTGGCCGCCGCCAGGAGCACCAGCAGGGAACAGAGGACGACGCGCCGGTCGATCCGGCCCACCGCGGCGGTGACCAGCGGCGCGGAGAACGCGCCGATCAGCCCGGTGACGGTGAGCGCCAGCCCGGCCGTGCCCTCGCTCACGTCCAGCGAACCGCTGATGGGTGTGAGCAGGCCCACCGGCAGCATCTCGGAGGTGACCACGGTGAAGGTGCCGGCCGCCACGGTCAGCACGGCGGGCCAGCCGCCGTTCAGGGATCCACGTGCCATGGCTTCAGCCAAGCCGGGGGCAGGGAGGGGGAACAACCGCGGAGTTCTCATGCTTCCATGAGGTGGGCTCATCGATCGGCGGCCTGGTCCGCGTGCGGAACGCGCCGGGCGAAAGGGCGACGGAGGGCACGGTGGAGATCCGCGAGCTGGAGTGCTTCCTGATCCTCGCGGAGGAGTTGCACTTCGGACGGACCGGCGAGCGGCTGTACGTCTCCCAGGGCCGGGTCAGCCAGCTGATCCGCTCCCTGGAACAGCGCGTCGGCGGCCGCCTGGTGGACCGCACCAGTCGGCGGGTGCGGCTCACCCCGCTGGGGCGGGACTTCCGCGACGACCTCCGCCCGGCCTACGCCGCGCTGCGCGACGCCGTCGAGAACGCCCGGGCGGCGGCCCGTGGGGTGAGCGGGCCGCTGCGCATCGGGTTCCAGGGCGTCGTGGGGTACGGGTTCATGGACGTGGTCGGGGAGTTCGAGGACCGATACCCAGGCTGCGTCACCCGGATCACCGAGCTGCCGCTCTCCGACCCCTTCGGGCCGCTGTACCGCGAGCAGGTGGACGTCGCCGTGGTGTTGTTGCCGGTCGAGGAACCGACGCTCGTGCTCGGGCCGGTCTTCTCCCGCCAGCCGTACTTCGTGGCGGCCTCCCGCCGGCATCCCTTCGCCACCCGGACCGTCCTGGACGCCGAGGAACTGGCCACGACACCGCTCGTCGGGGTGGCCGCCCCGGCGCCGGACTACTGGCGCGAGGCGCAGGCACCCACCCACACCCCGTCCGGCGCGCCGGTGCCGCGGGGCCCGACGGTCGGCACCCTCCAGGAGGGTCTGTCGCTGGTGGCGGCCAACCGGGGCGTGATGCTGCTGTGCCGCCCCACCTCCGAGTACCACCACCGCCAGGATGTGGCGTACGTCCCGGTGACCGGTCTCCCCGACTCCGCGCTCGGCCTCGTCTGGCGCGGCGACCGCGAGAACGCCCGGGTGCGGGCCTTCGCCGCGGCGGTGGCCGACGCGCTGGCCCGGGACCCGGGCATCGGGTAGCGCGCTCCGGTGCCGTCAGGCGGTGGCGAAGGGGTCGCCGGCCACCCCGGCGAGCCGGATCAGCCCGGGCCCGTCGCCCCACTGCTCGGGCACGAGCGCCCACAGGGTGTATGTCACGCCGTGCTCGGCGGCGTGCCGCGTCGCCCACGCCAGCACCTCGTCGACGTCGGCGTCCGACACCTCGTACTCGTCCGCGACGTTGACCGCCCGGTCCCAGAAGTAGACCCGGTAGCGCGGGTGGTCCAGCTCCCAGGTGGTGTCCCTCGGGTCGACGCCTCGTATCCGCATGGCGCCAGTCTAGGAGCGGGGCGGCGATGAGTTTCCCCTTCCGCCGAGGTCTTTCGTGCATGACCAACGACGACCTTCCCCTTGATCTCGGTCCGGCGGCCGCCGGGGTGGCCGGCCTGCTCGACGGCGTCGACCAGGAGCGGTTCGGCGCCCGGACGCCGTGTCCCGACTACCGGGTCGAGGACCTGCTGCGGCACCTGCTCGGGCTGACGCTGGCCTTCCGGGCCGCCGCCCGCAAGGAGTTCGGCCCGCTGACGGACCTGAGCCCGACCGACACCGCGCAGCCGGCGCCCTCCCTCGACGGCGACTGGCGCGGCCGGCTGCGGCGGCAGCTCGACGAACTGGCGGCGGCCTGGCGGGAGCCGGCCGCCTGGGAGGGCGAGACCAGGGCCGGCGGCGTCAGCCTGCCGGCCGAGGTCATGGGCCGGGTGGCGCTCAACGAACTCCTCATCCACGGCTGGGACCTGGCCCGCGCCACCGGCCAGCCCTACGAAGCGGACGACGTCACCGCGGGGGCCTCGATCGCGCTGCTCTCCCAGGGGACCGACCCGGCCGCCCGCGAGGGCACCGGCTTCGCCCCACCGGTTCCGATCGCGGACGACGCCCCACCCCTGGCCCGCGCCGTGGCCCTCAGCGGCCGACAGCCCTCCTGGGCGCCGGAGCCGCTCGCCTGACCGCCCCCGGCCCGGCGAGGAGGGGCCGGGCCCGGGGGCTCACGTGGTCAGTCGGTCAGGGGCAGGTAGACGCGGTTGCCGGCGTCGGCGAATTCCTGGGATTTGGCGGCCATGCCGGCCTCGATCTCCTCGCCGGTGAGGGTGAGGCGGTCGCCGTAGTCCTTCCTGATGTCCTGGCTGATCCGCATCGAGCAGAACTTCGGGCCGCACATGGAGCAGAAGTGCGCCGTCTTGGCCGGTTCGGCCGGGAGGGTCTCGTCGTGGAAGGAGCGGGCCGTGTCGGGGTCGAGGGCCAGGTTGAACTGGTCCTCCCAGCGGAACTCGAAGCGGGCGTCGGAGAGCGCGTCGTCCCAGACCTGGGCGCCCGGGTGGCCCTTGGCCAGGTCTGCGGCGTGGGCGGCGATCTTGTAGGTGATGACGCCGGTCTTGACGTCGTCGCGGTTGGGGAGGCCGAGGTGTTCCTTCGGCGTGACGTAGCAGAGCATGGCCGTGCCCCACCAGGCGATCATCGCGGCGCCGATGCCCGAGGTGATGTGGTCGTAGGCGGGCGCGATGTCGGTGGTGAGGGGGCCGAGGGTGTAGAAGGGGGCGCCGTCGCAGATCTCCTGTTGGAGGTCGATGTTCTCCTTGATCTTGTGCATGGGGACGTGGCCCGGGCCCTCGATCATGGTCTGGACGTCGTGTTCGCGCGCGATGCGGTTGAGCTCGCCGAGGGTGCGGAGTTCGGCGAACTGCGCCTCGTCGTTGGCGTCCGCGATGGATCCCGGGCGGAGGCCGTCGCCGAGCGAGAAGGTGATGTCGTAGGCGCGCAGGATCTCGCAGAGCTCGGCGAAGTGGGTGTAGAGGAAGCTCTCCCGGTGGTGGGCCAGGCACCAGGCGGCCATGATGGAGCCGCCGCGCGAGACGATGCCGGTCTTGCGGCGCGCGGTCAGCGGCACGTAGCGCAGCAGCACGCCGGCGTGCACGGTCATGTAGTCGACGCCCTGCTCGGCCTGTTCGACCACCGTGTCGCGGTAGATCTCCCAGGTCAGTTCCTCGGCCCTGCCGCCGACCTTCTCCAGCGCCTGGTAGATGGGGACGGTGCCCACCGGGACCGGCGAGTTGCGGAGGATCCACTCGCGGGTGGTGTGGATGTCGCGGCCGGTGGAGAGGTCCATGATGGTGTCGGCGCCCCAGCGGGTGGCCCACGTCATCTTCTCCACCTCCTCGTCGATGGACGAGGTGACGGCGGAGTTGCCGATGTTGGCGTTGACCTTCACCAGGAAGTTCCGGCCGATGATCATCGGTTCGGACTCCGGGTGGTTGACGTTCACCGGCAGCACGGCACGGCCGGCGGCGATCTCGTCGCGGACGAACTCGGGGCTGACGTTCTCCCGGATGGCGACGAACTCCATCTCGGGCGTGATCTCCCCGCGCCTGGCGTACGCGAGTTGTGTGACGGCGCCCGTGCCGTCGGCGCGGCGCTCGTCGATCCACGCGCGCCGCAGCGGCGGGAGGCCGCGGCGGACGTCGGTGGTGACCTCGGGGTCGGTGTAGGGACCCGAGGTGTCGTAGAGCGTGACGGCGTTGCCGTCGGTGAGGTGCACCCTGCGCACCGGGACCCGCAGGTCCGGGCGCGACCCGGTGAGGTATCCCTTGTGTGAACCGATGACGGGCGTGCTGGACGTGCCCGTTTCCTGCTTGGTCATCAGACCCACTCCCTACGCCGGCATTACCCGGTAACAGGTTCGGCGGTCGGCGCAGCGGCAGCGCCCTCTCAGCCCCGTGCTCGGAGCTCCCGCGATGTGTTGCTCGCGTCCCCACGCTAACGGCATGACGCGCGTGCTGAACAGGGGGCCGGTGGTCCGGCGGGCGTGCGTTGGGCTTCTTACGCGATGATCGGCGGGTGACCGAACACCACGAAGGCCACCACGGCCACTCACACCAGCACGGCCCGCCGGCCCCCGTCTCGGCGCACCTGCGCCGGGTCATCGCGGCGGTGCTGATCCCGTTCGCGGCGCTGATGGCGGCCGGCCTGGTGCTGCTGTGGCCGGGTGGGGAGCCGGAGCGCGAGGACCGCACGGGCGTCGGCTTCGACCAGCAGCTCGAACAGGCGCGGGTGACGGAGGTCGTCGAGACGCCCTGCGAGGAACTCGGCGTCCAGCTGGCGTCCGGCATCGAGGGCGAGTGCGCGCAGGCCACGGTGGAGGTGACCTCGGGGCAGGACACCGGGCACACGTTCACCGAGGTGGTGACCCCGGACGCGTCGCAGCAGTTCCACGTGGGGCAGGAGGTGGTGGTCGCCTACGCGCCGGACGCGCCCGAGGAACTGCAGTACAGCGTCTCGGACGTGGACCGGCAGGCGCCGATGCTGTGGCTGGCCGCGATCTTCGCGGTCGTGGTGGTGCTGGTCGGGCGGCTGCGGGGGCTGCTGGCGCTGGTGGGGCTGGTGGTGAGCTTCGCGGTGCTGACGCTGTTCATCCTGCCGGCGATCCTCGGCGGCTCGAACCCGTTGCTGGTGGCGGTGGTCGGGGGCAGCGTGATCATGCTGACCGCCCTGTACCTGTGCCACGGGGTGAACGCCCGCACCTCGGTCGCGGTGCTCGGGACGCTGGTCTCGCTGATACTGATCGGGCTGCTCGGCTCGGTGTTCATCGAGTGGGCGCACCTGAGCGGCAACACCGACGACCAGACGGGTCTGGTGCACAGCCTCTATCCGCGGATCGAGATCCAGGGCCTGCTGCTGGCCGGCATCCTGATCGGCTCGCTCGGGGTGCTCGACGACGTGACCGTCACCCAGACCTCGGCCGTGTGGGAGCTGAAGCGGGCCGACCCGGGGGCGGGTTGGCTGAAGCTCTACCGCTCGGCGATGCGGATCGGCCGGGACCACATCGCGTCGGTGGTGAACACGCTGGTGCTGGCCTACGCGGGCGCCGCGCTGCCGTTGATGCTGCTGTTCACCATCGCGCGGGCCAGCGTGTCCACGGTGGCGTTCAGCGAGCTGGTCTCGGAGGAGATCGTGCGGACCCTCGTCGGGTCGATCGGCCTGGTGGCCTCGGTCCCGGTGACGACGCTGCTCGCGGCGCTCGTGGTGAGCGCGGACCGGCCGGCGCCCGGCGCGGCGTCGATCCCGGCGCCGGCGGGCGCGCCCGCCGGCGGAGTGGTGACCGGGGTGGCCCCGGGGGCCGGGGTGCCGGCCGCTACCAACCGCCACCGGAGGAGGAAGAAGAGGTGAACTTCCGCACCACGAAGATCAGCACGGCCACCAGCGCGGCGAAGACCAGCACCCGGAAGGCGAGTCCGAGCACCCAGGTGATCACGGAGATGATCAGGCTGCCGAAGACCACCAGCGCGATGGTGGGGATGGCGATCCAGCGCACCCACCACGGCAGTGTCATAAAGGCGGCTTTCATTGCCCCGGCTCCTTCATCGCCCTAGCTCCTACCACGATCGACTGACGCATTCGATGCTAAGGGCGCCGGACGGGGTGTGGGAGGCCCGGGCGCCCCGGTCCTCCCCTGACCGTTCCCTGACTCCTACCCTGAGCCGGGGGGCCGACTCAGCTCCCCTCGGGGGGCGAGAAGACGACCATCACCCGCAGGTCCTCGGTGATGTGGTGGAAGCGGGCGGGGGTGCCGGCGGGCACGTAGACCACGCTGCCACGCCCCACCGTGGTCGTCTCGTCGCCGACGGTCATCGCCGCGCGGCCGCTGACCACGAAGTTGACCACGTCCTGCCGCTGCGGGCGCTGGGTGTCCTGCTCACCGGCGTTCAGCGCGTAGAGCCCAACCGATACGTTGCGTTCGTTGAGAAAGCGCAGGTAGGCACCGTCGTGCGCGAGCCGTTCCGCCTCCAGACGATCCAGCCGGAACTCCTTCATCGCCTCATTCCTTTTGCTCTCCAGGTGCCATCTGCAACGATCCCTTGTATGACAAGCATTTTGTTCAGGTTCCTTGCCAACGCCGTCGCCCTGGCCGCCGCCGTCTGGCTGGTCGGCGACATCACCCTCGGGGAAGACGACGCGAGCACCGGCAGCAGGGTGGTGACCCTGCTGGTCGTCGCGCTGATCTTCGGCGTGGTCAACCTGATCGTCAAGCCCATCGTGAAGTTCCTGGCCTTCCCGCTGCTGATCGTCACGCTCGGCCTCTTCACGCTGGTGATCAACGCCTTCATGCTGCTCCTGACCAGCTGGATCGCCGGCGACGAGCGCTTCGAGGTCGCAGGGTTCATGGCCGCGGTGCTGGGCGGCCTGATCATCTCCATCGTTTCCTGGGCCGTCAACATGGTCCTCGACCGCGACTGACCGGATCGCCATGACCTACCGCATCTGCGTCGTCTGCTCCGGCAACATCTGCCGCTCGCCGATGGCCGAAACCGTGCTCCGCGCGCGGCTCGCCGAGGAGGGCCTCGACGGCTCCCACACGGTGGACAGCGCCGGCACCGGCGGCTGGCACGTCGGCGAGCCGGCCGACCCGCGCGCGGTCGCCGCGCTCGTCACCGCCGGCTACCGGGCCGGCGCCCACGACCACACGGCCCGCCGCTTCGAACACGACTGGTTCGACCGCTACGACCTGGTCGTCGCCATGGACCGGGGGCACGAGCGCGAGCTGCGCCGGCTGGCACGAAACCAGGGAGACGCCGCCAAGGTGGTGCTGCTGCGCGACCACGACCCGGACGCGGCCCCGGACGACCGCGACGTGCCCGACCCCTACTACGGCGACGACGAGGGCTTCGCGGCCTGCCTGAAGATCATCGAACGCGGCGTCGAAGGACTGCTCGACGCGGGCGTGGTGGTGCGGTCGTGAACGCCGTCGCGCGCCGCGTGGGCGGCCTGCTCAACACACTCCCGTTCGACGCCCAACCGGTGAGCGGGGGCGAGATCTGCGAGGCGTACCGGGTGCGGCTCGGCCACGGCCTCGACAACGACGGCGGTCCTTTCCACACCTGCTTCGCCAAGACCATGGACGGCGCGCCGGCGGACTTCTTCGCCGCCGAGGCCGCCGGCCTCGAAGTGCTGCGGTCCACCGGGGCCGTCGCGGTGCCCGGCGTGCTGGCCGTCGAGGCCGACGTCCTGGTGCTGGAGTGGGTGGACACGACGGAGCCGAGCGACGCCGCGGCGGAGCGGCTCGGCCGCGACCTGGCGGCGCTGCACTCCACCCCGGCGCCGCACTACGGCACGACCGGCCCGCTGTACCTCGGTCCTGTGCCCCTGACCACCCCCGACCCGCCGGTCGCCGACCCGGCCGGCTGGCCGGCGTTCCACGCCGAGCACCGGCTGCTGCCGCTGTTGCGGATGGCGGTCGACGGCGGCGGCATCGACCCGCGCGACGCGCGGGACGTGGAACTGCTGTGCGAGCGGATCGACGAGGTCGCCGGCGAGCCGCAGCCGCCGGCCGTCATCCACGGCGACCTGTGGCCCGGCAACATCCTGTGGACCGGCGACCGGCCGCACCTGGTCGACCCGGCGGCGCAGGGCGGCCACCCGGAGGCCGACCTGGCCTTCCTCGAACTGTCCGGCTGCCCGCGGTGGGACCGGGTGATCGGGGCGTACGAGGAGGTACGGCCGGTGCCGGGGCGGCGCGAGCGGGCGCCGCTGCACGCGCTGCACCACGTGCTGATCCACGCGGCGCTGTTCGGCGGACCGTACGGAGCGGAGAGCGGCACGACGGCCCGCCGCGCGCTGCGCGCGTCGCGCTGACCGAGGGGTTTCTCCCCACCCACCCGCCCTTGTTCGCGCTCCGCGCGGAGCGAAAGGGCGGGTGGGTGGGGGACACCGGTTCGCGTGACGCGTCGTGGTGGCGGTTACGCTCGCCGGGAGCGAGGAGGTGGTGCAGGTGGTCGGTGAGGGGACGCGGGCCGTGGGGGCCGGGGTGCCGGAGGGGGAGGCGTATGCCGCGCCCGTGCCGGGGCCGACGTTCGCCGCGCACTTTCATCTGCCGGGCGATCCCGCGGTCGCCCCGTACGCGTACGGCCGGCAGGGCAACCCGACGTGGACCGCCCTTGAGGCCGCCGTCGCCGATCTTGAGGCGCCGGGCGAGGCGGACGCTGCGGCGGTCGTGTTCCCGTCGGGGATGGCCGCCACCACGGCCGTGCTGTTCTCCCTGCTCCGGCCTGGGGACGTCGCCGTGCTGCCGTCCGACGGGTACCAGCTGCTGCCGCGGGCGCGGGAGCGGCTCGAGGGGTTCGGCGTCGTCGTGCGGACCGCGCCGACCGGCGCGGACGCGCAGCTCGCCGCCATCGACGAGGGCGTGCGGCTGGTGTGGGTGGAGACGCCGTCCAACCCCGGGCTCGACGTCTGCGACATCCGCCGGCTCGCCGAGGCCGCGCACGCGCGCGGCGCGTTGCTCGTCGTGGACAACACCCTCGCGACGCCGCTCGGGCAGCGGCCGCTCGCGCTCGGCGCCGACCTGTCGGTCGCCAGCGGCACCAAGGCGCTCAACGGGCACGGCGACGTGCTGCTCGGCTACGTCGCCGCCCGCGAGCCCGCGCTGGCCGCCGCGGTGCGCGCCTGGCGCACCGAGACCGGCGCGATCATCGGGCCGATGGAGGCGTGGCTGGCGCACCGTGGGATCGCGACGCTGCAGCTGCGCGTCGAGCGGCAGGGCGCCACCGCCCTGGCCGTGGCCCGCGCGCTGCGGGCGCGCCCCGAGGTGAGCGGCGTTCGCTATCCGGGGCTGCCGGAGGATCCGGGTCACGAGGTGGCGGCCCGGCAGATGCGGCACTTCGGCTGCGTCGTGTCGTTCACGCTGCCCGACCGCGGGTACGCCGAGCGGTTCCTGGCCGCGCTGCGCCTGGTGTCGGACGCCACCAGCTTCGGCGGGGTCAGGTCGACGGCTGAGCGGCGCGCCAGGTGGGGCGGGGACGACGTGCCTGAGGGGTTCGTCCGGCTCTCGGTCGGCATCGAGGACGCCGAGGACCTCGTCGCCGACCTGCACGCGGCGCTGGACGCCGCCGGGGACGTTTCGTCCGGCGGCGCACGGGCCACATGACTTGCATGACCCATGCACGACTCGTGGTCAAACGCACCGCCCGCGCCATCCTGCTCGACCGGGACGACAGCGAGCTGATCGTCATCAAGCGCACCAAGCCCGGCCTCCCGCCCTACTGGATCACCCCGGGCGGCGGGGTGGAGCCCGAGGACGAGTCGGTCGTCTCGGCGCTGCACCGCGAGGTGTCGGAGGAGCTGGGCGCCAAGGTCTGCGACGTGGTACCGGCCTTCGTCGACACCGTCCCGCACGTGCCGGAGCCCGGCGAGGCCACCCCGCCGGGGCTCAAGGTCCAGCACTTCTTCGTCTGCCGGCTGACCACCATGGACCCGGCGCTGCGGCACGGCCCCGAGGTGGAGGAGCCGCGCGGCGTCTACGAGATCGTGCGGCTGCCGTTCACCCCGGAAGGGCTGGCCGCCGTCGACCTGGTGCCGACCTCGCTCAGCGCCTACCTGACGGGGAACATCGACGGTGTCCGGGCGCTGCTGGCCGCCGACTTCGCCTGAGCCCGCGCCCGGAAGCCCCGGGGCGGCTCAGCGGCCGAACCAGTCGGCGTCGGGGGCGCGGCCGCCCGCGCGCTCGGCCCGCTCCAGGGCGCGCCGCGCCTCCGCGCGCCAGGCGTCCGGCGGGGGCGGCGGCGGGGCCGCGGGCGGCGCGGAGGGGCCGGGCGGCAGCGCGTGCGGTACCGGGCGGCCGCCGAGCTCCTGGGCGCGGCGCACCTGCGCGTCCCTGGCGGCGCCGAAGAAGTCGCCGCCCTTGCGCCGGTAGTCGTCGGTGCCCCAGGCGCGCTCGGTGTCCTTGGGCGGTGTGACGAGCCGGGGTATGTGCTTGGCGCAGTGGATGTACGCCTCCTCGACGTCGATGCGCACCCACAGGTCGGTGCGCCGGCCGGGGGCGGTGTCGGTCGGCAGGTCGGGGTGGAGGGCGCGCAGCTCGTGGTCGGGGACGATCCGGGCGCGGCCGTTGATGTGCAGGCCGATGCGGGCACGTTCGAAGTCGATGAGCAGCAGCCCGGCGTGAGGGTTCTCCGAGATGTTGCCGAGCGAGGCGTGCACGCCGTTCCCCCGGTACTCGGGGTAGACCAGGGACTTGGGGTCGAGGACCCGCAGGAACCCGGCCGGGCCGGCCCGGAAGCTGTTGTCGCACTCGCCGTGGCGGTCCGAGGTCGCCAGGAAGAACATCTCCTGACGGCCGACGAACTCCCGCATCCGGTCGTTGAGGTGATCGAGCACCTGGTCCTGGTAGAAGCGGTCGGCCCGCTCCTCGCTGCCGAGTTGACGTTGCAGCACGTGTTCGCCGTCGCTGCCCGGCCGGCCGGCGCGCGGCGGCAGGGCGGTCACGGGCCGCAGTGCCCCGTGCGGCGCGGGTCCCGTGCCCTGTGGTCCTGTTCGTTCTGGCATGCCTGAATCCCGGTACGTCACTTGGTCCGCGCTACTCAATCACTTACGTCCCGGATGCCACCAGGGTCCCGAGGAAGTCGTGTCTGATCCGGTCCGCCGGGATGCCGGCGGAGACGAGCGCGTCCACGCTCTTGCGGATCATCTGGGGCGGGCCTGACAGATAGCCGTCGAAATCTCCCCAGGGGCCGAACTCTTTGACGGCCTCGGGGAGTTGCCCGGCGAATCCACGGGTGGCGTACTGCGCGACGACCGGTCTGACCGACAGCCAGGGCAGCCGGCGCTCCAACTCCAGGAAGGAGTCGAGGTCGTAGAGGTCGGCGTCCCGTTGGGCGCCGAAGAAGACCTCGACCTCGCGGCGCACCCCGTGCTGGGCGACGTCCTCGACGAGGGCCTTGATGGGGGCTATGCCGGTGCTGCCGCCGACGCACAGCAGACCGCGGCTCGAGGTGTGGTCCACCGTCATCGAGCCGGCCGGCGGGCCGAGTTTGATGACGTCGCCGCGTCTGGCCCGGTGCACCAGGGAGCGCGAGACCCAGCCCGCGGGCACCGCCTTGACGTGGAACGACAGCAGCCCGTCGGGGCGGGGCGAGGAGGCGAAGGAGTAGTAGCGCCAGACCCGCGGCCACCACGGCGTCTCGACGCTCGCGTACTGGCCGGCGCGGTAGGGGTAGGGCTGGTCGGTCCTGACGGTGACGACGGCGACGTCGCTGGTGCGCCGCTCGTGGCTGACGATCTCGGCGTACCACCAGGGCGGCGAGCGGAGTTCGTCCTCGGCCGCGGCGTCGATCATGATCTGCGAGATGGCGGTGTAGGCGCGCACCCAGGCGGCCTCCGCCTCCGGGCCCCAACTGCGCGGCGCGTAGCGCTCGAGCGCGGACATCAGGCATTCGCCGACCAGTGGATAGTGCTCCGACTGGGTGCCGTATTTCCGGTGCCCCCGGCCCAGGTTGCACAGGTAGTCGGTCAACGTGACGGTGTCGTCGATATGTTCCGCGGCGAGGAGCAACGCACCGAACAGTCGGTCTCGTTGGGCGTCCATCGCGGCGGGGAACATGTCGCGCAACTGCGGATTGTGCAGGAACAGCAACGCGTAGAAGTAGGACGTGGCCTGGTGCGAGACCGGCTCGATCTCCGCGAGTGTGCGGCGAATCACCACGGCGTCGGGGGAAGGCCCGTTATTGCGGAGCCCTTTCACGAGCGGGTTCTCGCCGCTGCTCGGGTCGAGGGTGGGATGACCGGAAGTCCACCCGCCGTCCGAGGTGTCCGGAACCGCGCCCGGATACCCGGTGGGGTGTTCGCCTGCCCGCTCGCCCGGCTGGCCGGCCCGGAAGTCGCCGCGGTACGCGTCGTGGCCCTGTCCTTGGCTCGCCGAAGCGGCGGCCCGCCCGGCGGCATAGCCGGATCCGGGCTCATTGCCATATCCGGCGGCGGTGGCGCCATCGTTGGCCGATATCGCGGTCATGACCCTGCCTCGCCTCGATCAACTCCCGGTCGCACAGCGTGTCAGCCTGCTCACCGGGAGCGGGTGGTTAACCGGAAACCCGGCCATCGCGCCCCCGCATCTCATAAACTGGGCGGCTTCTGACCGCCTCGATGCGGGACTGACCCTACCGTTATACGGACGAGACACAACCCCCCGGCTGAAACGCGGTCTTCGCGCCATTCCTCCGTTTCCTAGAGTGGGGGTCATGAATATCACCATGCGGCAGGCGGCTTCCGCCGATGTGCCCGAGATCGTGGCCATGTTGGCGGACGACATGCTTGGCGCGGGGCGCGAGAATCCCGCTGATCAGCAGCCCTATCTGGCCGCTTTCGAGCGGCTCGCGGCGGACCCGAACCAGCTGGTGTTCGTCGCCGAGGACGCGGACGATCCCGCGGCCGGCATCGTGGGCACCTTCACACTCGCCGTCCTGCACGGGCTCTCCCGGCAGGGCGCCTCGCGCGGCCTGATCGAGGCGGTGCGGGTGCGGGGCGACGCGCGGGGCAGCGGCCTCGGCACCGAGCTGATGAGGCTGGCCGTCGAGGAGGCCAGGCGGCGCGGCTGCGCGCTGGTGCAGCTGACGTCCGACGTGGCCCGCCTCGACGCCCACCGCTTCTACGAGCGGTTCGGCTTCAAGGCGACCCACCTCGGCTTCAAGATGGAGCTGTAGGGCGGGCGGCTACCGCCAGCCGTCGGGGTGCGTGCCGCCCGGCACCGGCGCCACCGGGTCGTACGGGGAGCGGGTGAACACGAACGTGCCGAGGTCGAGGTGGGTGACGGCGCCGGCCTCGTCCCGCCCGACCCGCAGCGTCTCGCCCGCGAAGTAGCCGGCGAGCCCGGTCCAGGTGCCGTCCGGCTCGGGCCTGAACCCGGAGGAGCGGAGGCTGGCGAAGCCGGCCGGGGCCAGCGACAGCGCGCGGCCGGCGCGCAGCCGCAGCTCGTAGGCGGTGGTCCCCCAGTACCAGACGCCGGTCAGGGCCACGAGCTCCGGATCGGGGGCCGGGTCGGGGCGCCAGACCTCGGGGATGGTGGGCTCCCTGCGCAGCACCTCGTCGAGCAGCCCGGTCGCGAGGCCGTGGGTGTTCGGGCCGCTGGTGGCGTTGGCGAGGACGACGGCGCCGATCCGCTCCTCGGGCAGCGTCCACAGCGAGGCGACGAAGCCGGGCATCGAGCCGCCGTGGCCGGCCAGCAGCCGCCCCTCGTGGCGCAGCAGCTGCACGCCGAGGCCGTAGGAGCCGTCCCAGCCCGCCGGTTCGGGCGCGGCCGCCGGGGCGCGCATCTCGGCGAGCGTGTCGGCGGACAGCACGTTCGGGTCGCCGGCCGTCAGGAAGGCGGCGAACGTCGCCAGGTCGACGGCGGTCGACCACAGCTGCCCGGCCGGCGCCAGCCGCCCGGTGTCCACGGTCGGCTCCGGCTGCCGCGCGTCGGCGTACGGGTGCACGGCCCAACCGCGCGCGTGCGGCTCGCTCGGCGCGTAGCCGGTGCGGGTCAGGCCGAGCGGCAGCAGCACCTCGTCGCGCAGCGCCGCCGCCCACGGGCGGCCGCGGAGCCGCTCGACGAGCGCGCCGAGCAGGGCGTAGCCGGGATTCGAGTAGTGGTACCGGCGGCCGGCCGGGTGCTTCTGGGGCCGCTCGCCGAACACGTCCGCCAACTCCGGCCGCAGCTCGCCAGGTGTCCGCTCCCACCACGGGCCGCGCCCCTCGGCGGCGAGACCGCCGGTGTGGCTGAGCAGCTGCGCCACGGTGGCGTCGGCGCCGTGCGGCACGTCGAGGTGGGCGCCGATCCTGTCCCCCAGGTCGAGCAGCCCCTCGTCGCGCAGCCGCAGCACCAGCACGGCCGTCAGCGTCTTGCTGATCGACCCGATCCGGTACTGCACGTCCGAGGCCGCCGCCGTCGTCTCCTCGGGCAGTTCGCCCCGCGCCCCGTCCCACACCACCCGGCCGTCCCGCACCACGGCCGCCACCATCGACGGCGCCCGCCCTTCGGCTTGCGCCGTGGCCAGCCGCCACTCGCACGCACGTGCCGTCTCGGCCATCACTCCCGCGTCGTTTCCACTCATGCGCCCACGCATACCGGCGCACCGGGGCCGACGCCAGCGACTTTCCCCGCGTGGCGAAGCCACGCGCCTGCCGGCGCGGCCCGCAGCGCGCCCGTGGGCTCGGCCACGGTGCGCCTGGCGGCGCGGCCATCGCCGGCCCCGGGGCCGGTGGGGCGCGCTTCGCGCGGGGTCGGCCTGCGGCCGGGCACCTGTCGGCGTGATGCGTAGCGCCCGCCGCGCTCCGCGCGGGTTTGGGCGCGCCCGCGGCCGGGTTGCGCCCGCGCCGGCCGGCGGGGGACGGGCATGGGCCGCCGCGGTCCGTGGCCGTGCCTTGCGGCGGCGGTCGCGTGGGTGCGCCCGCGGTGCCCGCCGGCCGGGGCCGGCGGGGGTGGCCTGGCTCAGTGGAGCGCCTACGCTGGGGTGGGTGGAGCGGGATCTCGTGCTTGGGTTCGTCAACACCGTGCGGCACGACGGGCATGGTGGGGTCGCCGACGACCTGGCCGATGTCGGTGGGTTCGCCGACTGGGTCGCCGGGTGCGGGGTGGGCGTGGCGGTGGTGGACGAGCGGCTGCGGGGTGAGGTGGTCGCGTTGCGACGGGCCGTGCGCGCGTTGTTCGCGCGGGCCGTGCGGCCGGGGCCGGTGAGTCGGGCCGATGCCGGGCGGTTGATGCCGGAGGCCGAGGCCGTGGCGCTGCTCAACGAGCGGGCGGCGCGTGCGCCCGGTGTGCCGCGGCTCGAGTGGCCGGCGGAGGCCGACGCGCCGCGTGCGCGGTTCGTCGCCGGCGAGCCGGAGTTCGGCGCCGCCCTCGCCCGCGCGGCGATCGACTTCCTGGCCGGCCCGGACCGGGTCCGGCTGCGGGCCTGCACCGCGCCCCGCTGTGTCCGCTACTTCCTCAAGGGGCACGGCCGGCAGGAGTGGTGCAAGCCGTCGTGCGGGAACCGGGCCCGCGCCGCCCGGCACTACCGCCGTCACCGCGTGAGCGGTTAGGCACACGATCTCTCGAATGGGCCGGGAGGAGGCTTTCCCCTAGGCCGAACGAGAGAGCCGCAGGGCCCCGTCCGGGGTAGTCGCGTGGCGGCGCGTGAAAAAACGGTTCCCATGCCATCGCCGCCCGTCTCCCTCGACACCCGGGTGCCCGCGCTGCTGCTGCGGCTGGACCGCAATCCGTTCCACCACGGCTCGCTCGGCGCGGTCAGGTCGCTCGGCCGGGCGGGCGTCGAGACGCACGCCTTCGTCGAGTCGCCGACCGTGCCGCTCGCCAGGTCCCGGCATCTCGCCGCCGCGCACCGCTTCGACGGCGATCCGCGGTCCGACGCCGACGTGGCGCGCGCCCTGGACCTGGCCGCGGCCAGGATCGGCAGGCCGGCGGTGCTGGTGCCGATGGACGACGCCGGCGCGCTGGCCGTCGCCCGGCTCCGGGACCGGCTGGCCGACCGTTTCCTGTTCCCCCGGCTGCCCGAGGGGCTGGCCGAGCGGGCCGCCGACAAGGCGGAGCTGGCCAGGTTGTGCGCCACCACCGGCATCCCGCACCCGGAGACCGTCGTCCCCGGCGACGCCGCCGAGGCGGCCGCGGCGGCGCGCGAGCTGGGGCTGCCCGTGGTGGCGAAGTGGAGCCGCCCCTGGCTGCTGCCGCGCGACGCCGGACTGCGCAGCGTCACGCTGGTGACGAGCCCGGAGCGGGCCGCCCGGCTGTACGAGTCGAGCCCGCTGGCCGGCAGCGCGCTGCTGCTCCAGCGCCGGCTGCCCGCCGGCGGCCCCGGCACGGACTGGTTCTTCCACGGCTGTTTCGCCGCCGGCGGCCGTCCGCTGTTCGTCGGCACCGGGCACAAGGACCTGGCCTGGCCGCCGCGCGCCGGCCTGACGGCCGTGGGCAGCTGGCTGCCGAACCCGACGGTGGCCGCGCTGGGCCTCGGCCTCGCCGAGGCGGTCGGCTACCACGGGGTGCTCGACCTGGATGTGCGGCGGGACGCCGTCACCGGCGGCTACCACCTGCTGGACTTCAACCCGCGCCCCGGCGCCCAGTTCCGGCTGTTCACCGACCGCGCCACCGGCCTCGACCCGGTCCGCGCGCTGCACCTGGACCTCACCGGCCGGGCCGCGCCCGGGCCGCCGCTCCCCCGCGCGGGCCGGACGTTCGTGGTCGAGAACTACGGGGCGCTCGCCTCGTTCGCGGACCGCAGGCCGTGGTGGCCGGGCACCGGCGGCCGGGAGGTCGAGTGGGCGTGGTTCGCGGCCGACGACCCGGCGCCGTTCCTCGCCCTGACGCGCGCCCTGCTCGGCCGGGCGGTCACCCGCTCGCGCCGCATCCCCACCCCAGCGGAGAAGGAGAACGCACGATGCACGACCTGGTAGTGGTGGGCGCCGGCCCCTACGGCCTCTCGGTCGCGGCACACGCCGCGGCGGCCGGCCTCGACCTGCGGGTGCTCGGCCGCCCGATGGCCTCCTGGCGCGACCACATGCCCGACGGCATGTACCTGAAGTCCGAGCCCTGGGCCTCCGACCTCTCCGAGCCGGTCGGCAGTGACACGCTCGCCGCCTACTGCGCCGAGCGCGGGCTGCGGGCCGAGCACGCGTGCCCGCTGCCGATCGGCACCTTCACCCGCTACGGCCTGTGGTTCGCGGACCGGCTGCCGGTGCCCGTCGAGGACCGCACGGTGACCTCCGTCGCGCCGCACGGCGACGGCTTCCGGGTGGAGACGGCGGACGGCGCGACGCTGCTGACCCGCACGGTGGCGATGGCCGTGGGCGTGATGCCGTTCGTCCACCTGCCGGAGGCGCTGCGCGAGCTGCCGGTCGGCCTGGCGTCGCACAGCAGCGACCACCGCGACCTGTCCAGGTTCAAGGACACCGACGTGACGGTCGTCGGTGCCGGCCAGGCCGCGTTGGAGACGGCCGCGCTGCTGGCCGAACAGGGGGCCCGCCCGACGGTGGTGGCCAGGGCGGGCGCGGTCCGCTGGAACACCACGCCGCTGCCGTTGCGCCGTGGCCCGCTCGACCGGCTGCGCGCCCCGCACAGCGGCCTCGGCACGGGCTGGTCGAGCTGGGTGTGGTCGGAGCTGCCGGGCGCGGTGCGCCGGCTGCCGGCCGGCACCAGGGCGCACATCGCGGCGACCGCGCTCGGCCCGGCCGGCGCGTGGTGGCTGCGGGAGCGTCTCGAGGGCGTCGTCCCGGTGCGGCTCGGCCGCGAGCTGCTGCGGGCCGAGGGTACGGACGTCGGGACGGTGGCGATCGAGCTGGCCACCCCGGAGGGGGGAGCGGAGACGGTGGAGGCCGGGCACGTGATCGCCGCCACCGGTTTCGTGCCCGACCTGCGGCAGCTGCACATCCTGGATCCGGCGGTGCGGGAGGCGCTGCGCACGGTGCGCGGCACCCGGGCGCCCGAGTTGAGCGGCGGGTTCGAGTCGTCGCGTCCCGGGCTGTTCTTCGCGGGGTTGCTGACGGCGCCGTCGTTCGGACCTTCGATGCGGTTCGTCCACGGGGCCACGTTCACGGCGGGCCGGCTGGTGCGCGGGGTGCGGCAGCGGCTGGGCGGCCGGCGCTGGCCGGTGCGGCTGCCGGGACCCGCGCGGAGTAGCGGTCGGCCGGTGGATCAGGCCGCCAGCTGGGTGGCGAGCGTCTTGGCCTTGGCGCGCGCGTCCTCGTGCGCCTTGGCCGCGGACTCCTTGGACTTCTCCAGCAGCGGAGCCATCGCCGGCACGATCGGCGCCAGGGTCAGCTCGGGCACGATGAAGCTCACGTCCAGCCTGAGCGCGCCGCCGAGCAGCCACTCCAGGTAGCTCTGGGCGTAGTCGTTGCCCTCCATGGGGGTGCCGGGGGCGTAGGAGCCGCCGCGGCTGGAGACGACGGTGACCGGCTTGCCGGCGATGGTGGAGTTCTCGCCGGCCGTGCGCTCCATGATGATCACGTGGTCGATCCACGCCTTGAGGCTGGACGGGATCGAGTAGTTGTAGAGCGGCGCGCCGAGGAGGACGGCGTCGGCCGCCTCCAGCTCGCCGGCGAGCTCCTCACGCAGCGCGAACGCGGCGAGCTGCTCGGGGGTGCGGTCCGGGATCGGCACGTACTGGGTGTGGTAGGCGGCGCCGTCGATGTGCGGAATCGGGTTGGCGGCCAGGTCCCGGTAGATCACGGTGCCCTCGGGGTGCTGTTCCTCCCACGCCTCGCGGAAGCTCTTGGTGACGGCGCGCGAGACCGAGTTCTCGCCGTTGATCGACGAGTCGATGTGCAGGAGCGTGGCCATGGGGTCCCTCCGGGGGTAGCTTTGGTTAGGTGCTGCGAAGCAGTACGCAACTATTAGTACCACAGCAGCTTACTTTTCTGCAGCAGAGTGCCGAAGTTCCGGTAGGCTGGACACATGGTGGAGCGGCGGGGCGAAGTGGGCGAACGGACAGGACGGGCGGGACCGAGCGGCGAGCGATCGAGGTGCACCGAGCCGGACACGGCGGTGCAGCGCGTCTTCAACCTGCTGGGCAAGCGCTGGACGGGCGTGCTGATCGCTGCCCTGATGGGCGGCCCCGGACACTTCACGGACCTCAGGCGCGCCGTCCCCGGCATCAGCGAGCGGATGCTCTCCGACCGGCTCAGCGAGCTCGTCGCCATGGGCCTGCTCACCCGCGAGGTCCAGGAGGGCCCCCCGCTGCGCGTCACCTACCGGCTCACCCCGTCCGGCCAGGAGCTGCGGCCCGCCCTGCTCGAGCTGACCAGGTGGGCCGAGACCCACCTCCCCGAGGAGGACGTCAGCGAGTGCCCCAGCCAGCAGCAGCTGACTCCCCCCGCCCCCGGCTGACGGCCGGCCCCCCGGCCGCGCCGCGCCGATAGGGTGTGGGCGTGGCGGATGACACGACGGACCCGACGACCACGGACCCGACGAGCATGGACTCGACGAGCACGGACGAGGCGGCGGACGACGCGGCGGCGACGGCGCGGCTCGAAGCGGCCGTGCGGGCCGCCGAGGGCGCGCTGATCGAGTTCGAGATCGCGGTGGAGACCTTCCGCATCGAGGTGGAGAACTTCTCCCGCCTCCACGAGCAGCGCCTCGGCCCCTACTACAGCCGCCTCGAAGAGCTCGACGCGCAGATCGCCGAGGCCGTCGCCGCGCGCACCGGCGACCCGGAGGACGAGCGCCGCGCCCGCGAGGCGCGCGCCGCGATCATGCCGATGCCGCAGGTCGCCGACCTCTTCCAGGGCTGGCTCGACAGCGAGGGCTTCAGCCAGGAGGCCTACGCGATGCTCACCCAGCAGCCCGTCCAGCAGCCGCCCCGGGTCCGCCCCTCCGACGAGGCCCGCAAGCTCTACCGCGAGCTGGTCCGCAAGTGCCACCCCGACCTGGCCGTCGACCAGAACGAGCGCGACCGCCGCGACGTCTTCGTCTCCCGCGTCAACCAGGCGTACGCGCGCGGCGACGAGGACGCGCTGCGCGAGCTCGCCGACGAGTGGGACCGCGGCCCGCGCGGCGAGGAGCCGGCGTGGGAGCGGCAGGAGGAGCTGTACGCCCGCCTGGAGTGGCTGGCCCAGCGCAAGGACCTGCTGGCCGACGCCGCCGCCGCGCTGGAGGACAGCGCCGTCGGCTCGATGCTGCGGATGGCCGGCGACGACCCCGACGGCATGCTGGCCGAGATCGCCGAGGGCCTCCGGCAGCGCGTCGTCGAACGCGAGGCCGAGCTGGCCCGGCTGCGCGAGTCCGCCTGACGGCTCCCCGCGCGGCCGCGACGCCTCGGCTGGCCGCGTTGGCTCCGCCGCGTGGGGCGCCATCCGCCGCACGCTCGTCCACCGGGATCCGTCGGACAGGACCCGCTGGCGGCTAGGGCCTGTCTTTCGGATCTTCGCGGGCTCGCGACGAGCCCCCAGCCATGGGGGTCCCCCCGGGCGGAGTCTCGGGAGGCTGGGAGGTGCCCCCAGGCATCCCGGCTGGCTGCGTTGCCCCACGCCGCGGAGCGGCATGTCGACGCTGCGCGCGAGTACGGCCACGTACAAGCTGCGCTGCCGGCGACACTCGGCTGGCCGCGTTGGCTCCGCCGCGTGCGGCGCCGTCCGCCGCACGCTCGTCCACCGGGAACCGTCGGACGGGACCCGCCGGCGGCGGCGAGTAGTCTCGGCCCATGAGCTTCGCACCCGTGCAGAACGTCCCCCCGACCGCCGTGCCAGCCGACGCGCCGCTGCTCGACGTCCGCGAGCCGGAGGAGTGGGCCGCAGGCCACGCGGCGGGCGCCCTGCACATCCCGATCGGACAGGTCGTCGAGCGCCTCCCGGAGATCAAGGAGGCCGCGGGCGACGAGACGCTGTACGTCGTCTGCAAGGTCGGCGGCCGCTCCGCCCAGGTCGCCGCGTACCTCGCCCAGCAGGGCATCCCCGTCGCCAACGTCGACGGCGGCCTGCACGCCTGGCAGGACGCCGGCCGCGCCCTCGTCTCCGACCAGGAGAACGCCGAGCCGTTCGTCCTCTGAGCCACCGGGTGGGTCAGCCCGCCGGTTCCGCCGGTTCCGGCGGTTGCGCCATCGACGTGAGGCGGCGGGCGAGCCGGGCGGCGGCCTCGCGCAGCTCAGGCGGGTCCACCACCTCGGCGTCCAGGCCCAGCATGGCCACCCGCCCGGCGAGCCAGTTCAGGTCGTCCCCGCCGACGACGAGCAGGCACCACCCGTCGCGGTCGTCCTCCTCCACCCGCCCCACCTGCGGCGGCACCAGATCCCGCACCCGCTCGACCGGGGCGCGAAGCCGTACCCGGGCCAGGTGCCGGTACGGCGACTCCGTCACCGACCGCCGCACGTAGGCGACCGGGTCCGGGTGCTCCCGGGGCCTGAAGCGCCAGTCCGTCGCCGTCACCTCGCCCATCCGGTCGAGCCGGAAGGTGCGCCAGTCGGCCCGATCGACGTCCCAGGCCATCAGGTACCAGCGGCGCCCGGTCGTCACCATCCGCACCGGCTCGACCGTGCGCTCGCGCTCCCCGCCCTGCCGGCCGGCGTACCCGAACCGCACCCGGACGGCGTCCCGGCAGGCCCGGGCGAGCGTCACCAACACCTCGGCGTCGATCTCCACGCCCGGGCCGACCAGGGTCTCGGTCGCGCCGTGCACCGCCCGCACCTCCGCGCGCAGCCGGGGCGGCATCACCTGGTCGAGCTTGGCGAGCGCCCGCAGCGCCGCCTCGGCAGCGCCGGCGACCGTGCCGCCCGACGCCAGCCGCAGCGACACGCCCGTCGCGATGGCCTCCTCGTCGTCGAGGAGCAGCGGCGGCAGTCGGGTGCCCGCGCCGAGCCGGTAGCCGCCGCCGACGCCGGGGAGCGCGTGCACCGGGTAGCCGAGCGCCCGCAGCCGCTCCACGTCGCGGCGCACCGAGCGGTCCGTGACCCCCAGCTCGGCCGCGAGCTCGGCGGCCGTCCATGACGCCCGGCGCTGCAGCAGGGCCAGCAGCCGCAACACCCGTTCGGTGGTCGCCTCCACGGTCATCCGGTCATCGTTCCACGACGTTCCACGAAACGCGGCGAATCACGGAACGACGCTGTCCGCAATATGCGGAAGGCTGGGGCCATGACCGACCAGACCTGGGACCGGACCTGGAACCCCCTGCTCCGCGCGCAGCTCGACCACCACTGGACGAGCCAGCTGCGCGAACGCCTCGACGGGCTCACCGACGACGAGTACTTCTGGGAGCCGGTGCCCGACTGCTGGAACGTGCGCCCGCGCGGCGCGCCCGGCAGCGCCCCGGTGCGGGCCGGCTCCGGCACCATGACCATCGACTTCGCGATGCCCGAGCCCAGCCCACCGCCCTTCACCACCATCTCCTGGCGGCTCGGCCACGTGATCGTCGGCGTCCTCGCGATGCGCAACGCCTCGCACTTCGGCCGCGCCGCCACCGACTACCAGTCGTTCGCCTACGCGCCGACCGCCGCCGAGGCGCTGGCCCAGCTCGACGCCGAGTACGCCACCTGGCAGGCGGGCGTGGCGGCCCTCGGCGAGGAAGGACTGGCCCGCCGCTGCGGCGCCGCGGAAGGCCCGTACGCCGAACGACCGCTGGCGGAGCTGGTACTGCACATCAACCGCGAGGTCATCCACCACCTCTCCGAGGTGTGCCTGCTCCGCGACCTCCACCAGCACACCCCTGGGAGGGGGAACTGAGATGGCCCACGACATCCAGATCACGTTCGACTGCGCCGACCCGGCCGCGCTGGCCGACTTCTGGGCCCTGGCCCTCGGCTACCGGCTCCAGGACCCGCCCGCCGGCTTCGACTCGTGGGACCAGGCCCTGGACGCGCTGGGCGTGCCGCCCGAGCGCCGCAACGACCGCTCGGCGGTGGTCGACCCGGACGGTGCCGGGCCACGGCTGTTCTTCCAGCGCGTGCCGGAGGGCAAGCTGGCCAAGAACCGCGTGCACCTCGACGTGCGAGCCGCCCCCGGGCTCACCGGCGACGAGCGGATGGCGGCCCTGGAGGCGGCGGCCGAGCGGCTCGTCGCCCACGGCGCCACCAGGATCGACCGCCACGAGCCCGCGCCGCCGCTCGCCGGCGGCCACCTCGTGATGACCGACCCGGAGGGCAACGAGTTCTGCCTCGACTGACCCGACGACCTGCCGGGGGTCAGCGGCGGTCGTCGGCGCAGAGGGCGGCGTCGACGGTCTCCTGGAGGTGGGTGCGGGTGTCGCCCGGCACGGCCAGGGTGGTGGTGTAGGCGGTGACCGTGCGGTCGTCGCCCCGGCCGGGCGCCCAGCCGCCGAGCACCGTGTCGCCCGGCAGGTCGCCGCCGTGGCCGTAGTACCGGCCGCCGCAGCTCAGCGGGAAGCTGGCGACGCCGTAGCCGTAGCGGGTGCCGGCCGGGAAGACGCCGTCGCCGCCGACCCTGGAGACGTCGTGGGTCATCAGCCACACCGCCCAGCGCGGCAGCAGCTCGCCGCCGAACAGCGTCTCCCAGAAGACGTTCAGGTCCTCCGGGGTGGAGACCAGGCCCCCGGCGGCGCCGAAGAGGTGCCCCGGCAGCTCGGTGAGGTCGGTGGCACCGGCCGCCGGATCGGCCGGGCTGACACCGTAGTTGTGGGCGTGCCCGCCGCGCAGGCCGAACTCGCCGCGCTCCGGCCAGTAGGTGCTCTCCAGGCCGAGCGGGGTGATGATCGTGTCCTCGACGTAGGCGCGGAAGTCGTCGCCCGTGACGGCCTCGATGACCATGCCGAGGACGAGGTAGTTGGTGTTCGTGTACGCCCAGTCCGTGCCCGGCTCGAACAGCGGCTCCTGGGAGAGCGCCAGGGTGAGGAGTTCCTCGTCGGTGACGTCGAGGTCCGTCCAGTCCATCAGGCCGACGTACTCCGGCAGTCCGCTGGTCTGGGACAGCAACTGCCGCACCGTCACCGCGCTGTCCGCCAGCTGCGGCACGTGCCGGCCGGCTCGCTCGTTGAGCCCCAACCGCCCCTCGGTGACGAGCCGCATCACCGCGACCGACGTGAACGACTTGGTGTTGCTCGCGATCCGCACGCTGCCGTCCGAGCCGACCATCTCCCGGCCGCTCCCGGCCTCCGCCGTTCCGGCGGTGTGGGTACGGTCCCCGGTGAACGCCAACGCGCCCGGCACGCCGTCCTGCTCGACGAGCCGGTCCACCTGCCCCTGCACGGCGTCGACATCCCGCCCACCGGCGACGGCGACGGGGACCGTCACCCCCACCACTGTGGCGGCGAACAGGACGGCGGCGGTGAGGCGACGGCGCATCATGACGTTTCTCCTTGGGCGTTGGACGTGGGTCCGATCGACTGCCTCAAGCCTGTCGATCAACCGGCCTCCGGACACTGGCCGCAGACACCGACGCCGGGGTGTACCCAACCCCCCTGTGAACACGGGTCACAGGGCCATGGGTGGGTGTGGCGGACTTCTCTAACTTCTTCCTGGTCACACCACGGTGACCCGATGTCGAAGCACGACGTGTTGGAGGAAAGCCCTCATGGCCCGCAGGAAGTTCGGAACGGCCGCCGCGATCGCACTGTGCACCGCCCTGGCCGGTGTGGGTCTCGTCGGTTGCGACGACGCGGAGACGGAAGCGACCACCGAGGCCCCCGCCGGGGACGCCGACGCGGATCTGTTCACCGGCACCGGGACGATCACGGTCGGGGAGTACTCGGTGAACGTCTCCTGCTCCGGCACCCCGGTCGAGGGCCGGCCGACCGTCGTCCTGTTGCACGGCGGCGGCGACGACCTCACCGCCATGGCCGACTTCCAGGAGATGCTGAGCGCCGACGGCCGGGTCTGCTCCTACGACCGCCTGGGCGCGGGCGGCAGCGACCAGCCCGCCGGGCCGCAGGACTACGACGACACGAGTGAGGTCCTCGACGGCGTCCTCGACGCGGTCGCCGGGGACGAGGGCGCGGTGCTGGCCGGCCACTCCATGGGCGGCCTGATCGCGGCCCGCTACGCGCCCGAGCACCAGGACCGGGTCGCGGGTCTGGTGCTGCTGGACGCCACCCCGCCCACCCAGGTCGCCGACCTGACGAACCGGATCCCCGAGTCCGCCACCGGCCCGGCCGCCGAGCTGCGCGCCCAGACCCTCGCCATCTTCGAGGGACAGAACCCGGAACAGCTCGTCATGGCCGACGGCGAGGTCGGCTCCGCCGGCGACATACCGGTCCAGGTCGTCCGACGGGGCCTGGCCCAGTTCGCCGAGGTACCCGAGTACGGCCCGGGGCTGGACGAGGACTGGGCCGCCGGCCAGGAGCAGTGGCTGGCGCTGTCCAGCGACAGCGAGCTCGTCACCGCCGAGAACAGCGGCCACTACGTCCACGTCGACGAGCCGGACATCGCCGCCGAGGCCGTCAACGCGGTCACCGAGCAGGCCAGCGCCTGAGGCTGCGCCTGCGCCTGCGCCTGACAGGAGTACGTACACGCCCGGGTAGTACGGGTCGGGGCCCTCGCCGTACGGCGAGGGCCCCGGTTTCAGTGGGTGGTCGTCCTGGCGTGGGTGAGGAAGGCCGACCAGGCGGCGGGGGAGGTGTGGAACCGTGGGCCGTCCGTCAGCTTGGAGTCGCGAACGTGCACGGCGTCGGCGCACGTCGCCACCTCGACGCACTGACCGCCCTCGTTGGTGCTGTAGCTGGACCTGAACCAGTCGAGCTCGGGTGGTTCGTTGCTCATAGTTCTCCCAACAGCTTCTCGATCAGCTCCGTGGACTCCCGGAAGTTGAGAGCCTGTGCTCGGATACTTCCATATCGGGCCGCCATCAGACGTACCTGTTCCGCGTCAGTGATGAGCCGGCTCTGAGCATGGGATTCGATGTAGACCAGCTGGGACTTGCCCTTGGGGGTGAGCAGCGTGAAGGGGCCGTCCAATCCCGGGTGTTCTTGCTGGGCGGTGCGCATGATCTGGAGCTCGGTGCCGGGGAGTTCCGCCGCGCGGAGAAGATTGAGGAGCTGTCCTCGGTGCACCTCTCGGCCGCCGATCTGGCGGTGTAGCACCACCTCCTCGATGACGAAGGTGGTCTTCGGCGGTGGCCAGTTGTGCAGGATCTTCTGACGTTCGAGGCGATCGGCCACGCTGGCGTCGATCGTCTCCTTCGAGAATGGCGGCTG
The DNA here is from genome assembly GCF_042722465.1 of Streptomyces sp. NPDC127098. NCBI lineage: Bacteria > Bacillati > Actinomycetota > Actinomycetes > Kitasatosporales > Streptomycetaceae > Streptomyces > Streptomyces sp. NPDC127098. Next base: position 131,369 of record NZ_JBHXFJ010000006.1, on the reverse strand, counting down.
CCGGACCCCGTACAGCGCGCGAGCGTACGACTCGGTCTGGAGTAGCCCGGGAATCACCATCGTGCTGTACTCGTGGATTTCCACGGCCTTGCCTTCGAGCCGCGCGAACACGCGGAACCAGGCCGGGTGTCGGGTCCTGGCCTTGGTGCGGGCCTTTTCCAGGTCCTCGATGACGGCGGTCAGCAGGCCGCCGGTCCCGAAGAGCTTGTCGGCCGCCAGCAGCATTTCCGGGGAGACGACGCGGCGGCCGCTCTCCACCGAACCCACCATGTCCACACCGTAGTTGAGGCGGTCGGCCGCCTCCTGCTGGCTGAGGCCGGCGCGTTCGCGCGCCCGTTTGAAGAGCTTTCCCACGGCCCGGATGAAGTCGCGGGCGCCGTCGTTGTCCTCGGGCAGTTCCGCCTCGGGATCCTGCGACTGTGACTGTGCTTCTTGCGACTGTGCTTCTGCCTCGGCCATGCCACCACATTTCTCTGCTGACAGGTGACGACCCGTGGTCGTACCCGGACCGTGCGTACCGGATGTAGTGCTGGCCACGATAAGTGGGTATGAGGACCGTAGGGGCATGACCGCAGAAATTCCGCCTCAACCGCGCACTTACGTGCAGCAGTTTGCTCCCACGCGCCGGTCTGTGCGCCTCGCACATCGACTCGTAATTCATCAACTTGGTATGTGGGGTCATTCGCCCGAGAGCCCGCTTAGCGCTGTGGCCGGGGCGATGGCTGATGAGCTGGCCGCCTATGCCGTTTTCTCCGGCCCGGGGGTGGGCCGCGGATTCCAGCTTCGGCTTCGGCAGCCGGGTCTAGTGGGGGCACTACGCATCGAAGTACGCGACGCACGCGGCGATTTCCGTCAACCGCCGTGGACGCATGGTCGCGGCCCGCTTGTCGTCGCGACGCGGGCCAGTGTCTGGGGGTTCACGGATCAGCGCGGCGTCGGCCGGACGATTTGGGCTGAGTTGGAAGAGATTGAATAGACATGAGCGCGCAGCAGAACGCCGATGGAGACGGAACGACTGACGCACCACAGCAGAGCCAGGAGCAGGGGCAGGAACCGGGCCAGGACAGCCCGACGCTGCAACGCCTGCGGCAACGCGTCCGCGAGCTCAACGCGCAGAGCGAGGCCAACGCCGTCCTGAAGGGCAGGTGGTGAGAGCAGGCGCTCGATCAGTCGCTCAGGAGTACCAGCGAGCTCGAACGGGTGAACTTGCGCTGATTGGGTGCGTTTGGGGCTGATCATCCGTCTACTGTCCGTCTCGTGGATAGACGGAACATTCAGCAACACCGCCCAGCGGACGCGATCGACATCAACGACTTCGTCCACACGGCGACTGGCATGCGAGTCCGGCGATTGACGTTGCCGGACGGTACGCACTGGTTCCCGGCCGTGGATCTGGCCAGTGGCCTGGGATACGTGAACACTCGGCAAGCGGTCCTGCATCACGTTGCCATGGAGCACACCGCCCAGCTGGACGATCTCGCGAGGAGCGTCTACGGAGTAGGCACTTCGCGCAAAATCGCAGGTCACGGGCTCAAGAAGTCCATGCGCATGGTGAACTTGCAGGGCCTGGTCGCGCTCGTCAACGGAAGCACCAAGCCCGAGGCCCGCCCCTTCAAGGCGTGGGTCAGCGAGGTGGTCGTCACCGTTCAACGTGATGGTTCGTACTCGTTGGAGAAGGCCGAGGCGCAGCCGGTCACGGCCTACGCGATGCCGCAGCAGGTCGCCGACGTCATCGTGCGGCTTGAGGAGCTGAACGTGCGCTCCGACAGACGGTTGGCCGAGGCGCAGGAGGAGGCCAACCGGGCGCGGTGGGAAGGCGTTGCCGCGATCCAGGACGTGGCGCGCGACGTGTCGCGACTGGTGGGTTTGTTGGAGCGGGTGCCCCGGCAGCGGGAGCACTTCGACCAGCCGTCCGTCTCCGCACAGGAGTTGTTGGAGTCGTGGCGGTCGCGGCTCACGGTCACGGAGGACATCTGGGCTGTCGCCGTGCTGCTCGCGCCCGCGCTGGCTGAGCGTGGTGAGGCGCGGTACGGCGTCGAGGAGATCGCGGCCGGCACGGGTCTGACGACCGCCCGGGTGCACGACTGCCTGCGGTTCCTGATCAAGCGGCAGTGCATCAGGCAGATCGGCTCGGTCCTCAACACGCCCGTGTACGGGCTTCCTCAGGCGTGAAGCTGGGGCGCGCTGCGGTGCGTGGTGGGCGTGATACGTTCTGTCGCGATCAAGGCGATCAACAGACAAAAGTTGACCCCGGCGGTGCGCCAACACCCCGGGGCCCGGCACAAGGACAGCAACTCCTCATGCACATTCATCGTAGCCGCCGCGCGAGTGGCTTCGCGGCACTTCCCAACGCTCTGCTCCAGGACCGGCGGTTGTCCTACACCGCGCGGGGGATCCTCGTCGACCTGCTCTCCCGACCCGATGGCTGGTTGGAGGACGGTAAGCGGATGGCCGACACCAGCCCGCAGGGGCGCGGCGCCGTCGCCAGGGCGCTGCGCGAGCTAACTCGTTTCGGTTACTACCGGGTTGACCGCGTGCGCCGGGACGACGGGACGCTTATCAGCGTGGCGCATGTCTACGACACCCCGCAGTCGCCGCAGTCGGCACCGGGTAACACCCGTCCAGACTCCGGTGAGCCAGGCAGCGATCCGCCGGAGAATAAAAGACCAAAGAACCGAGAGAAAGTACCCACCCTCCCCGAGCCGGCGCCGGAGCCGAGCGACGGGACCGTCGCGACGCTGCTCCGCGTGGTGCGGCGGGAGCCGCGGCTGCGGCTCGGCGTGGCGGAGGCGCGGGCGCTCGCGCCGTTGGTCGAGCCGTGGTTGGAGCGGGGGTACGGCGAACGGGAGTTGGTTCCGGCGCTGCTCGACGGCCTGCCCGTGCCGGTGCACTCGGCGGCCGGCCTCCTGCGTGACCGGCTGGTGCGGAAGCTGCCCCCGGCGCGCCCGGCGGTGCCGCGACTGCGCGAGTGCGATGCCTGCGGCGGGCCGACGCGACAGGCGGGCGTCTGTCGTGGCTGCGCCGGCACAGGCGAAGGGGACCGTGCCGAGGAGTACGCGCACCGGGCCGAGGTCGCCATACGCGGTCTGGCCAGGGTGCGGGCGGTCCTGCGCGGCGGGCCGGCTGTCAGTGGGGGCTGGCAGACTGCGCCGGCATGAGCGATGACACGGTGCGGTTGCGGGACGTCGAGGTGGCCGACCTGGAGGTCTTCCACGCGCAGGAGCAGGATCCGGAGGCCGCGCGCCGGTCCCGTTTCGAGCCCCGCGAGCGGGAGCGGTTCATGACGCACTGGAAGGAGCGGGTCCTGGGGGACCCGGACAACCTCGTGCAGGCCGTCACCGTCGACGGGGTGCTGGCGGGGAACCTGGTGGCGTGGACGGAGGGCGACGGTCGGCGTTTCATCGGGTACTGGTTGGGCCGCGAGTTCTGGGGCCGGGGCATCGGCACGCGGGCGCTGGCGCTCTTCCTGGAGAAGGAGGCCACGCGCCCGCTGTACGCCGATCCGCACGAGGGGAACACGGCCTCGGTGCGGCTGCTGGAGAAGAGCGGCTTCCGCCGTGCCGGCACGGAGGACGAGCACGTGCTGCTGGTGCTCGACGAGGGCCGCTGACGCGCGCGTCAGTTCAGCCGGCGTCGGACGCGCCAGAGGCCGAAGGCCGCCAGCAGCGCGCTGGCCGCGACGTCCAGGTCGAGTGCGCCGAGGCAGACCGCGGTGTCGCCGAATGCGCCGGTGGCGCCGCCGGTGAGGCTGCCCAGGTTCCCGGCCTGGTTGACGGCCTCGGCGGTCATCGGCAGCGAGGTCGTCTCCCGAGGCTGGGAAACGCGGCCGGGGCCCGGCCCCGGCCGATCGTACCGTTGTGCGCTCAGCGGGTCCCTGCCGCCGCGGCGTGGAGGCGGAGGACGTAGCCGATCTCGCTGACGTTCTTCGCCAGTTCGAAGTTGACCCAGCCGGCGATGTCGACCAGGCGCATGCCCTCGCCCCAGGGAAGGGTCCTGGTCCGCTCGGTGGAGTCGAGGTCGGCGTCGGTGAGGGACTGGAGCGCGGTGCGCCAGTCGTCCTTCAGGCCGCGCAGCCAGTCGGTGGCGGAGGCGGCGTCGCCGGGCCAGGTGATGTCCTCGCGGTCGGGGGCGCCGTCGCGGAAGCAGTGGCCGAGGGCGGTGGTCCACCAGTAGCCGATGTGCCAGGTCAGCCAGCCGATCGAGGTGGCCGGCGCCGGCTCGGGCTCCGGCACCTGCCAGTCGGCGACCCACCGTCCGGCCGCGTCCTGGCGGACGGTCCAGCTGTCTGGGGTGGGCTCGAAGCGGCAGGCGTCGTCGTCGAGCGCCGGGAGGTGGTACTCGAACAGCGACCAGACCATGTCGAGCTGGTTGGTCAGGAGTTCTACGCGAGGTGGGGTCGTCACGAGCGGCGAGCCTGGCAGGGCCGCCGTGCGGCTCGCAAACGAATTCGGCTTGCCGCCCCCACGAGCGAGTCGTCCACGTGCAGCGGGTCTGAGGCCGCACGAACGGCATCGCTGTGTCAGACCAAAGGTTAGGCTGCATGGACGGCAAGGCGCAGCGACGGGAGGAAGCATTCGCATGACGACCGCGTCCGGCTTTCCGGCTGATGCGCCGGGGATTCCCCAGCCGGCCAGTACGCCCGAGGACCTGCGGGCGGCCATGGCCCTGCTCGCTCCCGAAGCGCTCGGCACGTTTGATACGGAGCGCGCTGTCGCCCTGCGCCAGGCGCGGGAGCAGGTGAGCGCGGCTCCGATGCGGCGTTTCGTCGGGCAGTGGGCGGTCCGTGTCGCGATCGAGCGCCACCCGGGGCGGGCGGCGCGGCTGCGGGCTCTGGAGGCCAGAGCCGCGGAAGTCGATGATCTGGACGAGGCGCGCGCCATCGCGGCCGAGATCGGTGCCATCATCGACGCGGCCACGGTCGAGGCCGGCGTCCGCCAAGAGCAGAGTGGTCTGTGAGCGACAAGTGGCAGTGGCGTTGGGAGTATGACCCGGACGCCGAGCACGTGCTTTCCGGCCTCCCGGCACATGTGGTCGCGGAAGTCGAGCGCCTTGCCGACGAGCTCGTCGCTCTCGCCGAGGTGGGCGTTGATGTCACGGACATCGGAGCCGGCCCCTCTCACGGCGGTCCGGGCGGCCTTCGCCGAATTCCGCTCCTTGCCGACGGCTGGTTCTACGCCCTGCCTGTCCCTCGTATGAAGTTGATCGCTGTCGTTCGGGTGATCCCTCCTTTCGCCGACCTCTGAGAGATCCGGTCGCTCACCACTCCCGCGGCGCGATCAGCTCCTCCGGGTCCGCGTCGGCGAAGCCGTAGGTGTGGGCGATGAACCAGAAGTCGCCGCCTATCTCCTCGCGGGCGACGGTCTCGATCTCGCTGCCGGCGGCCTCGAACTCGGCCTCCAGGGCGTTGAACTCCCGGGTGGCGGCGTGGGTGAGGGCGTAGAACGCGGCCAGGTCGGCCGGGCGGTCCGCTTCGACGCGTTCGCAGAGCCGCGTCAGGATCGCCCGGCCCCGGTCGAGCACGTGGTCGGGGAAGTAGTCGTCCTCGTAGAGCACTTCGAGGAACCGGCGGTCGGCGGCCCCCGGGTTGGTGATGGGCATGGGCCGATTGTCGCCGGGGGCACTGACACCGCGTGGCCGGTCTAGGGGTGGGCGCGCAGGCCGGACAGGAGGCGGTCGAGGGCGCGTTCCGTCTGGGCGAGGGCCTGGGGATCGGTCGACTCGGCCAGCCAGAGGGCGGCCTCGTTCATGGCGCCCGAGAGCAGCCGGGTCAGGGGGGCCACCGGTTGGTCGGGGATGGTGCCGGCGGCCATGAGGGTTTCCAGGGCCTCGGCCAGGTGGCGGGCGGAGGCCGCCTCGTCCATGGCCCGCCACTCGTGCCAGCCGAGGACGGTGGGGGCGTCCAGCAGGACGATGCGGCGGACGGTGGGGTCGGCGGCGGCGGAGAGGAAGGCGCGGCAGCCGGCGCGCAGTTGCTCGAAGGGGTCGTCGTGCTCTTGGGCGGCGGCCGCGACGCGTTCGCCGAGTTCCTGTTGGACCTCGGCGACGACGGCGCGGAAGAGGCCGGTCTTGCTGTCGAAGTGGTGGTAGGCGGCGCCCTTGGTGACGCGCACCGCGTGGGCGACCTCGGCGAAGACCACGTCGTGGTAGCCGTCGGCGGCGAAGCGGCGGCGGCCCTCGTCCAGCAGGGCGCGGCGGGTCGCCGCTCGTTGCTCGGCTCGCGTGGGGGCCATCGCGTTCCGTCCTCCCTCGAATTCACATACCCGGGGTATGTTAGCGTCTCGTACTCACATACCCAAGGTATGTGAAAGCTGGAGAGGGAGAACCACCATGAGTGCCGAGCTGACCGGCTTCTATCCGGTGATCGTCAGTCGCGACGTCGCCGCCTCGCGCCGCTTCTACACCGAGCACTTCGGCTTCGAGCCGACCTTCGAGGCCGACTGGTACGTGAGCCTCCGCCGGCCGGACGCCCCGCACTACGAGCTCGCGCTGCTCGACCACGGACACCCGACGATCCCGGAGGGGCACCGCGCCGCCATCGGCGGTGGGCTGTTGCTGAACTTCGAGGTCGACGACGTGGACGCGGAGCACGACCGGCTGGTGGGAAGGGCCGGCCTGCCCGAGGTGCTGCCGCCGCGCACCGAGGAGTTCGGTCAGCGGCACTTCGTCGTCGCGGCGCCGGACGGGGTGCTGATCGACGTCATCACGGTCGTGGCGGCGACGGAGGAGTACGCCGAGCAGTACGCGCCGGGGCACGCTCCGGCGGCCTGAGGTGCTGTACAGCGGGGTGGCATCGTGATCCGCTGGCCGGCATGAGTGCTTCGATCCGCCACATCACCTTCGACTGCGCCGACCCCTACGCGCTGGCGACGTTCTGGGCGCGGGTACTGGACGGCTCGCTCGGCGAGGACGACGCTCCCGGCCGCCCGCACGCCCTCGTCACCACGGCGACGGGCGGACTGCTCTTCATCAGGGTCGAGGAGCCCAAGACGGTGAAGAACCGCGTGCACCTGGACCTCCAGCCGGAGGACCGGACGCGGGACGAGGAGGTGGAGCGGCTGCTCACCCTCGGGGCCACGCTCCAGGGCGACCACCGGCGACCCGACGGCACCGGGTGGGTGACGCTCACCGACCCGGAGGGCAACGAGCTGTGCGTCGAGCGGAGCGCGGCGGAGCGGGGCACGGCCGACGGCTAACCGAGGCCGCGCAGTCGGTCGGCGGCCTCGGCGAGGACGTCGTCGCGCTTGCAGAAGGCGAAGCGGACCTGGGTGCGGCCGGCCTCCGGGTCGTCGTAGAAGACGGAGTTGGGCACGGCGACGACCCCGCAGCGGGCCGGGAGGGCGCGGCAGAAGGCGTAGGCGTCCTTCTCGCCGAACGGGGCGATGTCGGTGGTGATGAAGTACGTGCCGTCCGGCTGGTAGACCTCGAAGCCGGCCGCGCGCAGGCCGTCGGCCAGCAGGTCGCGCTTGCGGCGCAGGTCGGCGCGCAGGCCGTCGAAGTAGGCGTCGGGCAGGCGCAGCGCTTCGGCGACCGCGTACTGGAACGGCCCCGAGCTGACATAGGTGAGGAACTGCTTGGCGGTGCGGACGGCGGCGACGAGCGGGGCGTCGCCCATGGCCCAGCCGACCTTCCAGCCGGTGAAGGAGAAGATCTTCCCGGCGGAGGAGATGGAGACGGTGCGCTCCCGCATGCCGGGCAGGGCGGCGATGGGGTGGTGGGCGCCCTCGTAGACCAGGTGCTCGTAGACCTCGTCGGTGACGACGAGGAGGTCCCGCTCGCGGGCGAGCTCGGCGATGGCGGCGAGTTCCTCGGGGGTGAGGACCATCCCGGTCGGGTTGTGCGGGGTGTTGAGGAGCAGCAGCCGGGTGCGGTCGGTGATCTTGCCGCGGAGCTCGTCCAGGTCAGGCCGGAAGGTGGGGGCGCGCAGGGTGAGGGGGACGCGGGTGGCGCCGGCCATGGCGATGCAGGCGGCGTAGGAGTCGTAGAAGGGCTCGAAGGCGATCACCTCGTCGCCCGGTTCGAGGAGCGCCAGCATGCTGGCGGCGATGGCCTCGGTGGCGCCCGCGGTGACCAGGACGTCGGTGTCGGGGTCGAGCTCCAGTCCGTAGCGGTGGCGCTGGTGGTCGGCGACGGCCGCGCGGAGTTCGGGGATGCCGGGGCCCGGCGGGTACTGGTTGCCGTGGCCCTCGCGGATGGCACGCACGGCCGCCTCGCGCACGGCCTGGGGGCCGTCGGTGTCCGGGAAGCCCTGGCCCAGGTTGATCGCGCCGGTCGCGGTCGCCAGCGCCGACATCTCCGCGAAGATCGTCGTGCCGAGCCCGGCCAGCCTGCGGTTCAGCAGCGGCCTGCCGCTCGTCTCCAGTGACCCCATGGACCGATCTTAGGCCGGGGGCGGGCGGATCACGCGTCGAAGTCGAGCTCGACGGCGGGGGTGCGGGGGCGTGACTGGCAGGCGAGGACATAGCCGGCGGCGAGCTCGGCGGGCTCCAGCGCGAAGTTGCGGTCCATCGCCACCTCGCCGCTGACGAGGCGGGCACGGCAGGTGCCGCAGACGCCGCCACGGCAGGCGTAGGGGGCGTCCGGGCGGTTGCGGAGGACGGTGGTCAGCAGGGTGTCGCCGGGGGCGAGGGGCCAGCTGGCGCGGCGACCGTCCAGGGTGGCGGTGAGGGTCGCGGCGTTCGGCGTCTCGGACGGTGGCGGGGCGGGAGCCGGTTTCACGTGGAACAACTCGGTGTGGATGAGCCCTTGGGGAACGTTCAGCGTCCGCAGGGCGGTTGTGGCCGCGTCGACGAGGCCGAGCGGTCCGCAGAGGTACCAGCCGTCGACGCGGTCGACGGGGAGCAGCGCGGGCAGCAGCCGCCGCAGCCGGGGTTCGGTGAGGCGGCCGGTGGCCGGGCCCGTGTGACGCTCCTCGCGGCTGAGGGCGTGCAGGAGTTGGAACCGCTCCGGGTGACGGTCCTTGAGGTCGGCGACCTCGTCGATGAACATCGCGCTGGCCGCGTCCCGTTCGGCCCGGAGCAGGGTGAAGCGGGCGGTGGGCTCGCTCTCCAACAGGGTGGTGGCCATGGCGAGAACGGGCGTGATGCCGCTGCCGCCGGTGACGGCGGCGAAGTGGCCGGGGCGGGGGGCGAGGGTGAACCGGCCGGTGGGCGGCAGGACGTGCAGGGTGTGGCCGGGGCCGATGGCCGCGAGGACGTGGTGGGAGAAGAGGCCGCCGGGGATGTGGCGGACGCCGATGGTGAGTTCGGGCGCGCCGGGCGGCGAGGCGATGGAGTAGGTCCGGCGGGCGGTGCCGTGCCGGACGGTGAGGTGCTGTCCCGGCAGGTGCCGGAAGGTCTCGGCGAGATGCGGCGGCACGGCCAGGGTGAGGGCGACCGAGTCGTCGGTGAGGTCGGAGCGGCGGGTAACGGTGAGGGGATGGAAGCGCAACGGTCTCACCGCTCCTTGACGTGGTCGAAGGGCTCGGCGCAGGCGGTGCAGCGGCGCAGGGACAGGCAGGCGGTGGCCGAGAAGCGGCTCAGCAGGGCGGTGTCCCGGCTGCCGCAGTTCGGGCAGCCGACGGGGATGAAGACGGTCCCGGTGGGCCGTGGTGGGGCGATCCCGGCGGCGGCGAGCTTGCGGCGGCCCTGGGGGGTGATGTCGTCGGTCGACCAGGGCGGGGTCAGCACGGTGGTGACGGCGACCCGGGTGGCGCCGGCGGCGAGGAGCGCGGCGCGGAGGTCGGCGGCCATGGTCTCGACGGCCGGGCAGCCGGTGTAGGTGGGCGTGAGATCCACCTCGACGGCCCCGTCGGGGAGCCTGCGTAGCGCGCGCAGCACGCCGAGGTCGGCGAGGGTGACCACCGGCAGCTCGGGGTCCGGCACGGCGCCGGCCGCGGCCCGCAGTTCCTCCTCGGTCGGGCCGGTCACCAGGTGGCTCCGGGGTGGCTTCGGTGGAGGTGTTGCATCTCGGCGAGCAAGCGGCCGAAGGACTCGCTGTGCAGGCCGCGGCGGCCGGTGCCGCCGCGGGTGGCGGTGGGGACGGTGAGGGTGGCGGTGGTCAGGACCTCGGAGATGCGGGCCAGCCAGTCGCGTTCCACGGCGGCGAGGTCGAGGCCCGGGAGGTCGGGGAAGGGGTGGAACAGCTCGCCGGTGTAGCGCCAGAGGGCGTCGACGGCGCGCTGCATCCGGGCGTGGCTCTCCTCCGTGCCGTCGCCGAGGCGCAGCGCCCAGGTGACGGCGTGGTCGCGGTGGTAGGCCGTCTCCGGGGCGGCCTTGACGGCGAGCGGGGTCAGCTCGGTGTCCAGGGCGGCCAGGCGCTGGAAGAGGAGCTCCTGGAAGGTGGCGTAGTAGAGCTGGCGGGCGATGGTGTGGGCGAAGTCGCCGTTCGGCTGCTCGACCAACTGCGCGTTGGTGAAGGCGCGTTCCTCGCGCAGGTAGGCCAGCTCGTCCTCGTCGCCGAGGAGCGGGAACAGGGTGCGGGCCTGGCCCAGCAGGTCGAGGGCCAGGTTGGCCAGTGCCACCTCCTCCTCCAACACCGGGGCGTGGCCGGCCCATTCGGCGAGCCGGTGGGAGAGGATCAGCGCGTCGTCCGCCAGGGCCAGGGTGGCCGTCGGAGCGGTCGCGGGGACGGTCACAGGTGACGCACCCCGTCCGGCACGGCGTAGAAGGTGGGGTGGCGGTAGGGCTTGTCGGCGGCCGGGGCGAAGAACGGGTCGCGCTCGTCGGGCGAGGTGGCGGCGATGGCGGCCGCCGGCACCACCCAGATGGAGACACCCTCGCCGCGCCGGGTGTAGAGGTCGCGGGCGTTGCGCAACGCCACCTCGGCGTCCGGGGCGTGCAGGCTGCCGGCGTGGGTGTGGGCGAGGCCGCGGCGCGGCCGGACGAAGACCTCCCACAGCGGCCAGTCGGCGCCGCTCATGCCGCGAGCCCGTGCTTGTCGGCGTAGGCGGCGGCCGCCTCGCGGACCCAGGCGCCCTCGGCGTGCGCGGCCCGGCGGAGGCCGATGCGCTGCTCGTTGCACGGCCCGTCGCCGCGCAGCACCGCGCGGAACTCCGCCCAGTCGATCGGCCCGAAGTCGTGGTGGCCGCGCTCCTCGTTCCACCGCAGCTCGGGGTCGGGGAGGGTGAGGCCCAGCGCCTCGGCCTGGGGCACGCAGATGTCCACGAACCGCTGCCGCAGCTCGTCGTTGGTGTGGCGCTTGATCTTCCAGGCCATCGACTGCGCGGTGCGCGGCGACTCGTCGTCCGGCGGGCCGAACATCATCAGCGAGGGCCACCACCAGCGGTCCACCGCGTCCTGCGCCATCGCCCGCTGCGCGGGCGTGCCGTGGGACAGGGCGTACAGCGACTCGTACCCCTGCCGCTGGTGGAAGGACTCCTCCTTGCAGATCCGGGTCATCGCGCGGGCGTAGGGGCCGTAGGAGCAGCGGCACAGCGGCACCTGGTTGGTGATCGCGGCGCCGTCCACCAGCCAGCCGATGGCGCCGACGTCGGCCCAGGTGAGGGTCGGGTAGTTGAAGATCGACGAGTACTTGTGGCGGCCCGAGTGCAGCCCGTCGAGCAGCTCGTCGCGGCTCGCGCCCAGCGTCTCGGCGGCCGAGTAGAGGTAGAGGCCGTGGCCCGCCTCGTCCTGGACCTTGGCGATCAGGATGGCCTTGCGGCGCAGCGAGGGGGCGCGGGTGATCCAGTTGGCCTCCGGCTGCATGCCGATGATCTCGGAGTGCGCGTGCTGGGCGATCTGGCGGAGCAGCGTGGCGCGGTAGCCGTCGGGCATCCAGTCGCGCGGTTCGATCCGCTCGTCGGCGGCGACGGTGCGGGAGAAGCGGTCCTCAAGTCCGTCCGGTCGCGGTGCGGTCGGCGTCGTCGGTCGCTCCATCGGCTGGGCCTCCCCTGGCGCGTCGCCCTCGGCACAGCAACCGACCGATCGTTCGGTTCGGCGCTGCTTCGATGGTGATCCGACGGCTCCGGTGTGTCAAGGTCGCCGGCGGGCAGGTACGGTGCTGCGGTCAAGCCACTGTGGTACCGGGGGAACGGGGCGAGCATGCCGCACACCGACGACACCAGGGGCGATCCGCCCACCGAGACCGTTCAGCTGAGCGCGCTCTCCCTGGCGTCCCGGCTGGTCATCGCGCTGACGCTCGGCGCGCTCGGCACCTTCGCCGCCTGGCACCTGTTCGCGGTCTTCCTCTTCGTCGCGCCGTCGAACACGGTCAACGAGGAGTACCGGGAGGGCGTGCGCGACTACATCTACCCGGAGTTCGAGCAGAACTGGAAGCTGTTCGCGCCCAACCCGCTCCAGCGCAACGTCGCCGTGCACGCCCGCGTCGAGATCGACGGCGAGGTCACCGACTGGGTCGACCTCACCGCCATGGACATCGAGGCCATCGAGCACAACCCCGCCCCCAGCCACGCCGACCAGAACCTGCTGCGCCGCGGCTGGGACTTCTACACCGGCGCGCACAACGAGGACGGCGAGCCGGTCGGTTTCCGCGGCGAGCTCTCCGAGGAGTACATGCGCCGCATCGCGCTGCTGCGGCTCCAGGAGAGCGGTATCGAGGTGCGCGACGCGACCCGCCTCCAGCTGCGCGAGGCGCTGACCCGGGTGCCGGCGCCGGCGTGGCGCACCGAGGACTTCGACACCGAGACCCGCTACGAGGAGCTGGCGTGGTGGGACGTGACGCCGGCGGACCTGCCGGGCGGGGGTGAGTGACGTGACGGTTCCGGCTCAACGGAGCGCGACCGCGGCGGACACCGCCGAGCAGCGACCGGGCATCGGCGCGCGCTTCGACGCCTGGCTCGGGCGCGGCGTCGGCAACGTCACGCGGCGCGCGCTCGGCCCGCACCAGACGGCGATGGTGCGGATCGGCTTCGCGACGACGATGCTGCTCTTCCTGCTGCGCGAGTGGCCCCACCGGCGGGAGCTCTACGGTCCTGACAGCCCGTGGAGCTTCGACATGGCCACCCGGTTCGTCGACAACAACGGCGCGTTCACCGTGCTGCTGTGGTCGGACTCGACGCTGTGGTTCGAGTTCGTGTACCACCTGGCCATCGCGGCGAGCCTGGGCCTGCTGCTCGGCTGGCGCACCCGGGCCATGTCGCTGCTGTTCATGGTCGGCGTGCTGTCGGTCCAGAACCGCAGCATCTTCATGGGCGACGGCGGCGACAACGTCATCCACCTGATGGCGATGTACCTGGTGCTGGTGCGGTGCGGCCAGGTGTGGTCGCTGGACGCGCGCCGGCGCGCGAGCGGGCGCGAGCACCCGGCGGACCCCGTGGGGATCGTCCTGTGGACGGTGCTCGGCCTGACGCTGATGGGCGCCACCGCCACCGGCAGGCTGGAGAGCCCGATCTGGTCGCTGTTCTTCGTCGGCCTCTGGCTGGCGTACGGCTGGTGGTGGCTGATCCAGCGGTTCGACCGCAGCGAGACGCGGATCGTCTCGGACATCCTCGCCAACCTCGTGCACAACGCCACCCTGCTGGTGATCATGGCCGAGGTCTGCATCATCTACGGCACCGCCGGCTGGTACAAGATCCAGGGCTCACGCTGGCAGGACGGCACCGCCGCGTACTACCCGATGCACCTGGACTACTTCAACCCGTGGCCCGAGATCACCGGGCTCCTCTCCGGCAGCGGGCTGCTGGTCCTCGCGATGAGCTACGGCACGGTCTTCGTGCAGGTGGCGTTCGTCTTCGCGCTGCTCAACCGGCGGGCCAAGAACGTGCTGCTGGTGGTCATGATCGCCGAGCACATCGGGATCGCGGTGCTGATGGGCCTGCCGTTCTTCTCGCTCGCGATGATCGCCATGGACAGCGTCTTCCTGCCGACCGTCTTCCTGCTCTGGCTGGAACGACGCGCCCGCGGCCTGTGGACGCGGGGCCGCCGGCGGGAGCAGGACGCCGCCGCCGCGCCGGAGGTCGACGAGACGCCGGCCGTCGAGGAACGCCGGCCGGAATGGGCCAGAGACGGATGAACGAGGACGTCCCGGCGCGGTGGAACGCGGCCACGGACACTGTGCTGCTCGACGGCTTCCACGCGCTGAAGCACGCGCTGCGGTTCGGCGCCGAGGTGCCGGTCGCGGTCGCGGCCGACCGGGGCGCGGCGCTCCGGCTCGCGGCGGAACTGGCGCCGGACGTCGTCGGGCGGCTCGACGAACTCCTCGTCGAGGTGGGTGGTGAAGGGCTCGCGCGTCTGGTGCAACGGCCGCACCCCACGGGCGTCGCGGCGCTGGCCAGGACGGTCGAGCGGGAACCGGCGCCCGGGGCGCCGGTGGTGGTGCTCGACAACCCGCGCCACCTCGGCAACATCGGCGCCGTCGTCCGCCTGGCGGCGGGCCTCGGCGCGGGCGGCGTCATCACGACCGGCACCGTCGACCCCTGGCACCCGAACGTGCTCCGGGCGGCGGCCGGCCTGCACTACGCCACGGCGGTGGTGCGGCGCGACGTCGCCGCACTGCCGGCGGACCGCCCGCTGTACGGGCTCGACCCGGCGGGCGCCGACATCCGGACGGTGGACCTGCCGGCCGACGCGGTGTTCGCCTTCGGCTCCGAGCGGGCCGGGCTCTCGGCGGAGGTCCGGGGGCGCGCCGACGCGCTGGTGTCACTGCCGATGCGGGCCGGGGTGTCCAGCTACAACCTGGCGACGAGTGTGGCGATGGTGCTCTTCCATGTGCGGCCGCAGGTGGCTGGCTGACGCGCCTTCCCCCCCACCCACCCGCGTGTCCGCTCGCGCGGAGCGGGTGGGTCCGCGCCCACCCACCCGCCCCTGGGGGCACCTCCCAGCGTTAGCTGGGGGAGGGTGGCCTCGCGCGGCGGTGGGGCCTGCCGCGCTCCCGCGCTCCCGCGCGAAGCGCGCGGAGGGGCGGGCGGGCCGCGGCCGAGTTGCCGCGCAGCGGTCCGGCCTGCGGCGCTCGCGCCCACCCACCCGCGGGTCCGCTCGCGCGGGGCGGGTGCGGGTCCGCGCCCACCCACCCGCCCCTGGGGGCACCTCCCAGCGTTAGCTGGGGGAGGGTGGCCTCGCGCGGCGGCCCCAGCGCTCCGCGCGCGGGGCGCGGTGAAGGGCGGGCGGGGCCCCCGCGCGAAGCGCCGGGCCGGCCCGGCGGCGCAGCCGCGGCGCTCCGCGCTAGCGGTGAAGGGCGGGGGGTGGGGGAAATCCTCCCGCGCGGCGACCGACCCGGCGGCCAAGCCGCCGCAGGCCGGGGCCGCGCCACCGCGCGGGGCGCGACAAGGGGCGGGTGGGCGGGGAACCCCCCGCGCGGAGCGCCGGTGGGCGGTTGGCCGTGGTCCGTGCCAGCGGGGGAGGGTGGGGGAGAAAGCGCTGGTTACAGGATGCCCGCCGCGCGGGCCGTCGTGAGCCAGGTGGGGAACTCGGTCATCAGGGCGTCGTAGAGGGTCGCGTCCGGGAGGGACTTCGGCGTCGGTCCCGCGGGGAAGAAGCCGGCGTTGTCGACGGCGCGGCCGGGGAGGTCGTCGAGGCGGCGGAGGAAGGTGAACTCGTCGTCGCCGAAGCCGACGAACTGCCAGAAGATCGGCAGCCGCGCCGACTCCGCCAGCAGGCGGCCCGTCTCGCCCTTGTCCTTCGGCGCGCCGTCCGTCTGGAAGATGACGAAGGCCGGTGCCGTCGCGCCGGAGGCGCGGTGGTGGGCGATGACGGCGCGCATCGCCTTGGCGTAGTACGTCTTGCCCATGTGGCCGAGCGTCTCGTGGAGTTCGGCGATCCGGCCGCGGTGGGTGCCGAGCACCACGTCGGCCGTCGTGTGCACCTCGGTGGAGAAGAACACGGTCGGCACCACGCCGTCGTCGTCGAAGTGGGCCGCCAGGCCGAGGGCCTGTTCGGCGAGGCGCTGCACCGTGCCGTCCTGGTAGAAGGGCCGCATCGATCCCGAGCGGTCGAGGACGAGGTAGACGGCGGCGCGCTCGCCGAGCAGCCGGTGCTTGCTCAGGCTGACGCGGGCCGTCTCGTACCGCTCGACCAGGTCGGGCGCGACGGCGGTGAACTTCTCGAGGGAGAGGGGCATGACCGGTGAACCGGTCGGGGGTCAGGAGGAGTTCCCCGGGTGGTTCTCGTTGTGCTTGGCGATGCGGTCGGTGAGTTCCCGCAGCCCGTCGATCCGCATCGTCGGGAGCGCGTCGGCGTCGGGGTGGTGCTGGTGGATGAGGCCCCACGGGCCGCGCCGGATCAGGGCCGTGCGCAGGCCGAGGGCGGCGGCCGGGCGGATGTCCTCGTCGAGGCGGTCGCCGACGTAGAGGATCTCGCGCGGGTCCATCCGCAGCGAGTGGATCAGGATCTCGAAGAAGCGCGGGTCGGGCTTGGCGACGCCCATGGTCTCGGCCGAGCCGACCAGGTCCACGTAGCCCGCGAAGAGGCGGCGCAGGATGTCCGTGGCCCGCTTGGTCTGGTTCCCCGCGATGCCGAGCGTCAGTCCGGAGGCGCGCAGCAGCTTCAGGGTGAGCCGGACGTCGGCGTAGAGGTCGTTCTCGCCGAACCACTCGTGCTCGCCCACCGCCTCCCGCTTCTCCCGCTCCGCGGCCAGGTCGAACTCGGGCCGGAAGAGCCGCAACGCCTCCATGGGGTCGCGGCCCTGGGCGATCATCGCCCCGAACTGGGCGGAGAACGTGTGCCGTGGCGCGCCCACCCAGGCCGCCCAGCCATCCCACTCGCGGCTCTCGTCCAGCAGACACTCGCCGACGTCGAACACGACTGCTCGAATCATGGCCGGCAGCGTAGGGCGGCGCGGCGGGCCGCGAAACGGCGTCGTCCCCGGATCGGGCGGATAATCCGCGAAACGGGGACGGGCGCGGGCGGGGTGCGGCATATTGCCGCGCGGCGCTGCGCCCCCGGCCGCCCCTCCCTTTAATCGAACAGGTGCGCCTCGGTCACTCCGGCCGCGTCCCCCGAAGGTGTCTTCTGTTGCGCAATGCGGTGGAAACTCGTAACCGGCCGCGCGAAAAACCGTCCACAGTGAGGAAACAGGCACCAGGACGGACCGAGGGAGCTGCGATGGCCTGGGCGGAGGGCGCTTGTGTGGTCGACACGCGGACCGGCAGGGTCGGCCGCGTCACCGGTCGGCGCGGCACCCGGTTGCGGCTGCGCGCGCTGATCGGCGGGCGGGTGTGGGAGTGCCCGCAGGACGCGGTGCGCGCCGCGACCGAGTGGGAGCAGCGGAACGCCGACGTGCTGGACGCCAGCTGGCGGTTCTGGCGCGCGGCCGGGATGTGAGGGCCGTTCAGGCGGGTCGCCGGATCTCGATGAAGCGGAAGCGGGACGCGACGAACGCGGCGTCCACCAGGCTGGCGTTGGCGGCCGGGTTGCCGCCCGAGCCGTGGAAGTCGGAGAACGCGGCGGTCTGGTTGACGTAGACGCCGCCGGTGAGGTTGAGCGAGAGCTGCGCGCACTCGTCGAGGCAGACCTCGGTCAGCGCCCGCTCGACGGCCGCCGAGGTGGTGTGGCCGAGCACCGTCATCGCGCCGTGCTCGCGGATGGTGCGGCGCAGCAGCGTGAGCGCGTCGTCCGTCGAGTCGACCGCGACGGCGAACGTGATGGGGCCGAACTGCTCGGTGAGGCAGGCGGGCTGGTCGCCGGAGAGCTTGACGATCAGCGGGGTGCGGACGGTGGCGTCCGGGTGTTCCGGGTGGCTGACGGCGCGGGAGGCGAGCGCCACCTCGCCGAGCGCCGGCGCCTCCGCGAGGCGGCGCGGCACCTGGGGGTTGACGAGGGCGCCGAGCAGCCCGGCGGCGCGGGCGTCGTCGGCGAGCAGCCCGGTGACGGCCGCGGCCAGGTCGGCGACCACCTCGTCGTAGGTCTTCCGGCCCTGGTCGGTGCCGATGCCGGCGCGCGGGATCAGCAGGTTCTGCGGGGTGGTGCACATCTGGCCGCTGTAGAGGGCGAGCGAGAACGCGAGGTTGGCGAGCAGCCCCGCGTAGTCGTCGGTGGAGTCGAGGACGACGGTGTTGACCCCGGACTTCTCGGTGAAGACGGTGGCCTGGTGGGCGTTCTCCTCCAGCCAGTCGCCGAACGCGGCGGAGCCGGTGTAGTCGATGACGCGGATCTCGGGGCGCAGCGCCAGGACGCGGGCGACGCCCTCGCCGTCGCGCTCGGCGGCCAGGGCCACCAGGTTGGGGTCGAAGCCGGCGTCGGCCAGCGCGTCGCGGGCGATCCGCACGGTGAGCGCGAGCGGCAGCGTGGCGCGCGGGTGCGGCTTGACCAGCACCGGGTTGCCGGTGGCGAGGGAGGCGAAGAGCCCGGGGTAGCCGTTCCAGGTGGGGAAGGTGTTGCAGCCGATGACCAGGCCGATGCCGCGCGGCACCGCGGTGAACTCCTTGGTGAGGACAAGGGGTTCGCGCCGTCCCTGGGGCTTGGTCCAGGTGACGGGCGCGGCCGGGACGCGGGTCTGCTCGACGTAGGCGTGGGCCACCGCCTCGACGCCCCGGTCCTGGGCGTGCGGGCCGCCGGCCTGGAGCGCCATCGGGTACGCCTGCCCCGTGGTGTGCATGACGGCTTGCGCGAACTCGGCGCTGCGGGCGTTGATCCTGGCGATGGCGTCGAGGCAGACCAGGGCGCGGGTCTCGGGCCCCGCGGCGCGCCAGGCGGGCAGCGCGGCGCGCATCGCGGGCAGCAGCACGTCGGGGTCGGGGTGCGGGTACTCGACGCCGAGCGGGAAGCCGTAGGGCGAGACCTCGCCGCCGACCCAGCCCGTGGTGCCCGGCTGGTCGTGGAGCGGGAAGCGGTGGTCGCGCAGCGCGGCGAAGGCGGCGGCGCCCTCGTCGGCGGGGTAGGCGCGCGGGCTCTCGGGGTGCGGCGACCAGAAGGCGCGGTCGCGGATGGCGGCGACGGCGGCCTCCAGCGTGGCGCGGTGGGCCTCGACGGCGGGCGCTTGGGGTGCGGTGGCGGAGGTCGTCACGGCGGCCAACTCCTCATCGGGTCGCGAGTGGAACACTGGCGGGCGTGTCCGATACTGCTTCGGATACTGCTACCGAACGATCGGTCGGGGCAAGGGTGCGAGGGCGCGCGAGCGCGCCGAATGCGGGGTGTTGCCGAGGTGGGTATGGCGGCGCGGCGGGACGCCTACACGGTACGGAGCCTGTTGGAGGTCGCGGTCGGGGTCTTCAACGACCGTGGCTACGACGGCACGTCGATGGAGCACCTGTCCCGGGCGGCCGGCATCTCCAAGTCCTCGATCTACCACCATGTGCGCTCCAAGGAGGAGTTGCTCGACCGGGCGGTCAAGCACGCGCTCGACGGCCTGTTCGCCGTGCTGGACGAGCCGGCGGCGCGGGACGGCAGGGCCGTGGCGCGCCTGGAGTGGGTGGTGCGGCGCACCGCCGAGGTGCTGATGGAGCGGCTGCCGTACGTGACGCTGCTGCTCCGGGTACGGGGCAACACGGACACCGAGCGGTGGGCGCTGGCGCGGCGGCGCGAGTTCGACCAGCGGGTCGCGGACCTGGTCCGGGCCGCCGTCGCGGAGGGCGACCTGCGGCCCGAGGTGGACCCCAGGCTGGCGACCCGGCTGCTGTTCGGCATGATCAACTCGATAGTGGAGTGGTATCGGCCACATCCCGGGGAGCCGGTCGTCTCCCGCGACGTGGTCGAAGCCGTCATTTCCACCGCATTCGACGGGCTGCGAAAGCCGACGGTGCGCGGCTCCGCGCCATAGCGGAGCGATGGCACCCGCCCGTCAGGTGACATCAACTACCCTTGCCCGGCGTGGGGGTGGCGCACCAGGCACAGGCGACCACGGAGAGCCCATGAACCACGAACGCCACGTCCCCACGAGGCCGTTTTCGCCTCCGGCGGGAAAGCCGTCTTCGCCTCCGGCGGGGAGCCACGCATGGCGCGACCCCGACGAGAGGGCGGCGGAGCGTGCGGCGACGGAGCCGCCGGGTGTGGCCGTTTCCGGGGCGCGCTCGCCTGAGCCGGCGGCGTCCTCGCCGTCGCATGTGGCGGGTGCCGCGGACGCGGGTTCCGCTCCGCCTTCGGCGGGGGGCCAGACGTGGCGCGTCGTGGGGCCCGGGGCGGCGGAGCCGCCGTATGGCGCGGGCTCCGCGCAGCTGGATCCGGCGCGCGGCGCCGGGCCGGCGCCTTCGGCGGCGCAGCCGCCGCACGCGGTGCCGGCGGAGCCGGCGTGGGCACGGGCCGCCACCACGCCGCCTTCGGCGGCGGTGGCGCGGCAGGTGGGGCCGGCGACAGCCGGCCACGGTTTGGCGAGTGCGGCACGCGCCTGGCAGGTGCCGGACTGGGCCGAGGCCGAGGACTTCGTGCGGCGGTTCCACGCGGAGGAGCCGGACCAGCCGGTGCCCACGGGGATGCGGCTGCGGCAGATCCGCGAGCACCTGGAGCGCACCGGCACCTACCGGCACACCCGCGCCGAGTTGGAGTACGGGGCCCGCGTCGCCTGGCGCAACTCGAGCCGCTGCATCGGCCGGCTGTACTGGAAGAGCCTGCGGGTGCTCGACCGCCGCACCTCGGCGACGCCCGACGAGATCCACGCCGACCTGTGCGAACACCTGCGGCAGGCCACCAACCACGGCCGGATACGCCCGGTGATCTCGGTCTTCGCGCCCGCCACCCCGTTCCGCAGGGCGCCACTGGTGTGGAACAGCCAGCTCATCCGCTACGCCGGCTACCGCACCGTGGACGGCGGCGTGATCGGCGACCCCGGCAACGTCGACTTCACCGACGCGGTGCGGCGGCTCGGCTGGCAGGCGCCCGGCGGCTGGTTCGACGTGCTGCCGCTGGTGATCGAGACGCACGGCGACAAGCCGCAGCTCTTCGACGTGCCGCGCGACCTGGTGCTCGAGGTGCCGATCAGCCACCCCGACCACCCGGGCTTCGCCGAACTCGGCCTGCGCTGGCACGCCGTGCCCGCCATCTCCAACATGCGGCTGTCGATCGGCGGCATCGACTACCCGCTCGCCCCGTTCAACGGCTGGTACATGGGGACCGAGATCGGCGCGCGGAACTTCGCCGACGCGGACCGCTACGACCTGCTGCCCGTCGTCGCCGAACTGCTCGGCCTCGACACCAGCAAGGACACCACGCTCTGGAAGGACCGGGCCGTGGTGGAGCTCAACGTCGCCGTGCTGCACTCGTTCGAGGCGGCCGGCGTCAAGATCACCGACCACCACACCGAGTCCCAGCGCTTCCTCACCCACCTCGAACGCGAGGAGCGGGCCGGTCGGCGGGTGCCGACCGACTGGAGCTGGATCGTGCCGCCCATCTCGGGCGGCCTGACGCCGGTCTTCCACCGCTACTACGACGAGGGCGACCAGCGGCCCAACTTCTACCTCGACGACGAGGCCAAGGCCCGCGCCACCGGCTGCCCGGTGGCCCACTAGGCGCTAGCCGCGCGTGGCGGCGTCCGCGATGAACGAGCCGTACGACGGGCGGCCCACCGGCTCGTAGACCTGGAGCACGATGCCGGATCCGGTGGTGGCCGTGTCCGTGAGCCGCAGCGCGGTCGGCACCGTGCCGGCCGCGAAGAGGCGGCGGCCGCCGCCCAGCACCACCGGGTGGATCAGCAGCCGCACCTCGTCGATCAGGTCGTGCGCGAACAGCGAGCGGGCCAGCACCCCGCTGCCGTGGATCTGCAGCTCGCGCCCCGGGCGCGCCTTGAGCTCGGCCACCCGCGCCGGCACGTCGTCCGCGAGCACGGTGGTGTGCGCCCAGCCGGGATCCCGCAGAGTCGTGGACGCCACGTACTTCGGCAGCGTGTTGAGCCGGGAGGCCACCGGGTCCGCCGGGTCCCGATGCTCCGGCCAGAAGCCGGCGAAGATCTCGTAGGTGCGGCGGCCGAGTAGGAACGCGTCCGCCCGGTCGAACCAGCCGGTGACCAGCCGGCCGAAGTCCTCGTCGGCGTACGGGTAGGACCAGCCGCCGTGGGAGAAGCCGTCCGACGTGTCCTCCTCGGGCCCGCCGGGGCCCTGCACCACGCCGTCCAGGGTCAGGAACTCGGTCAACGTCAGCCGCATGGGTTCGCCTCCTCACGTCGTTTCCCGGTCAGACCGGGGCGCGGCGGGGAACTCATCGGTCGTCGGTCGTTCGGGGGTCATTCGGGGATCAGGTCGGTCTCCTCGAAGACCAGCAGCGTGCGCGTCGACAGCACCTCGGGGATCGCCTGGATCCGGGTCAGGACCAGTTCGCGCAGCTCCCGGTTGTCCGCCGTGTGGACCAGCAGCAGCACGTCGAAGTCGCCGCTGACCAGCGCGATGTGGGTGGCGCCCGGCAGCCGCGCCAGCTTGCTGCGCACCGTGCGCCAGCTGTCCTGCACGATCTTCAGCGTGATGTAGGCCGACGCGCCCTGCCCCGCCCGCTCGTGGTCCACCAGGGCCGCGAAGCCCCGGATCACCCCGTCGTCCAGCAG
Source organism: Streptomyces sp. NPDC127098 (assembly GCF_042722465.1). NCBI lineage: Bacteria > Bacillati > Actinomycetota > Actinomycetes > Kitasatosporales > Streptomycetaceae > Streptomyces > Streptomyces sp. NPDC127098. The sequence continues at coordinate 109,037 of NZ_JBHXFJ010000006.1, read as the reverse complement.
CCGGTTGACGCGGGCGTAGGCGTTGGCCCGGGAGATGTGCACCTGTTCGGCGATCGAACGGATCGACGCCCGGCCGTCCGCCCGCAGCAGTCGCAGTATCGCCGCGTCGATCGGGTCCAGCGGCCGGACCGGCCCCACCCGGCCCGTGGTCAACTGGTCTTCCGCCATGCGGATTCACCTCCCCTCCCTGGACGTCCTGCCCCCATGGGACGGCAAACCCGGCCAGCTGTCCACAGGGCCTCGCGACCCGTAGCCAGGATGCGTCGTCGACCGAACAATCGGTAGGGAGAGACGCCGACCGCACGACGGGAGGTATCGCCGTGGACGTGGCCGCACGCGAGCTGCTGCCGGAGCCGGAGCCCCACCGGGTGCTCGGCACCGGCGCCGAGCCCGACCCGGACACCTGGCCCGAGCTCTACCGGCAGTTGGTGCGCGGCCGCCGGTACAACACCCAGGCGACCGCCCTCACCCGGCAGGGCCGGCTCGCCGTCTACCCCTCCTCGACCGGGCAGGAGGCGTGCCAGGTCGCGGCCGCGCTCGCCCTCGAACCGCGCGACTGGCTCTTCCCCAGCTACCGCGACACGCTGGCCACCGTGGTGCGCGGCCTCGACCCGGTCGCGGCGCTCGGGCTGCTGCGCGGCGACTGGCACACCGGCTACGACCCGCGCGCGCTGCGCGTCGCCCCGCTGTGCACCCCGCTCGCCACCCAACTCCCGCACGCGGTCGGCCTGGCGCACGCGGCCAGGCTGTGCGGCGACGACGTGGTGGCGCTCGCCCTGGTCGGCGACGGCGGCACCTCGGAGGGCGACTTCCACGAGGCGCTGAACTTCGCCGCCGTGTGGCGGGCCCCGGTGGTCTTCCTGGTGCAGAACAACGGCTACGCCATCTCGGTGCCGCTCGCCAAGCAGTCTGCGGCGCCCACCCTGGCGCACAAGGCCGTCGGCTACGGCATGCCGGGCCGTCTCGTGGACGGCAACGACGCGCCCGCCGTGCTCGCCGTGGTGCGGGAGGCGCTGGCCCGTGCCCGGGCGGGCGGCGGACCGACCCTGATCGAGGCCCTGACCTACCGGCTCGACGCGCACACCAACGCCGACGACGCGGGCCGCTACCGGCGGGAGGCCGAGGTCGCGGCGTGGCGGGCCAGGGACCCGCTGACGCTGCTCGGCGACGAGCTGCGGCACCACGGGCTGCTCGACGAGGAGTTCGAAACGAAGGCACGGGAGGAGGCCGAGGCGCTCGCGGCGGCCCTGCGGGCCGGGCTCGGCGCCGACCCCCGGCTCGACCCGGCCGACCTCTTCGCCCATGTCTTCGCCGCCCCGACGCCACAACTGCGGGCGCAGGCAGCGTCGTTGGGGGTGACGTTGGGGTGACGACCACGACGACGACCACGATGGCGGCCGCGCTGAACCGCGCGCTGCGGGACGCCCTCGCCGAGGACCCGGCGGTGCACCTGCTGGGCGAGGACATCGGCACCCTGGGCGGCGTCTTCCGGGTGACGGACGGCCTCGCCGCCGAGTTCGGCGAGGAGCGGTGCACGGACACGCCGCTGGCCGAGGCCGGCATCCTGGGCACCGCGACCGGGATGGCGATGTACGGGCTGCGGCCGGTCGTGGAGATGCAGTTCGACGCGTTCGCCTACCCGGCGTTCGAGCAACTCGTCTCGCACGTCGCCCGGATGCGGAACCGCACGCGCGGCGCGCTGCCGCTGCCGCTCACCGTGCGGATCCCGTACGGCGGCGGGATCGGCGGCGTCGAGCACCACAGCGACTCGTCCGAGGCGTACTACATGGCGACGCCCGGGCTGCACGTGATGACGCCGGCGACCGTCGCCGACGCGTACGGGCTGCTGCGGCAGGCCATCGCCTCCGACGACCCGGTCGTCTTCCTGGAACCGAAGCGGCTCTACTGGGCCAAGGGCGAGCTCGACCCCGAGGTGCCGGTGCCGCCGGGCGGTCGCGCGGTGGTGCGGCGGCCCGGCGCGTCGGCGACGCTGATCGCCTACGGGCCCGCGGTGCCGGTCTGCCTGGCGGCGGCCGAGGCGGCGCGGGAACGCGGCTGGGACCTGGGCGTCGTCGACCTGCGGACGCTGGTGCCGTTCGACGACGAGACGGTGTGCGCGGAGGTGCGGCGCACCGGGCGGGCCGTCGTGGTCCACGAGGCGGCCGGCTTCGCCGGCCCCGGCGCGGAGATCGCGGCGCGGGTGACCGAGCGGTGCTTCCACCATCTGGCGGCGCCGGTGGGTCGGGTCACCGGCTTCGACATCCCGTACCCGCCGCCGCTCCTCGAACGTCACCATCTGCCGGATGCGGAACGGGTGTTGGCGGCGGTGGCCCGCCTGCAGTGGGAGGACTGAGGGGTTCGGTATGACGGAGGTATTCCTGCTGCCGGACCTCGGCGAGGGGCTGACGAGCGCGGAGATCGTCCGCTGGCTGGTCGACGTCGGCGACACGGTGACGATCGACCAGCCGGTGGTGGAGGTCGAGACGGCCAAGTCCGTCGTCGAACTCCCCTGCCCGCACGCGGGCGTCGTCACCGCCCGCCACGGCGCCCCAGGCGACGAACTCCCGGTCGGAACCGAACTGTTGCGGGTTTCGCCTGACGGCGGGCTCGGCGGTGCGGGAGGCGCCGTAGGCGCCGGTGATGCCGCGCCGCCTGGCGGCGCCGCGCCGAGCGCGCTGCGCGGGCAGGCTGGTGCCGGGGGCGGCGTGTCCGCCGGGTCGCCGGAGGCTGGGGCCTCCGGCCTCGCGCCTGGCGGCGGGCCGCCCACGCACGGGGGCGGAGCCGCGATGCCGCCTGGCGGCGGTGCGCCGAGTGCGCTGCGCGCGCAGGCTGGTGCCGGAGAGGCTGGGGACGCCGGCGCCGGCGGCGGCGCTGGGGCCTCCGGCCCTGCCAGTCTCGCGCCTGGCGGTAGGCCTGGTGCCGCAGGCGCGATGCCGCCAGGCGCTGCTGCGCCGAGCGCGTTGCGCGCGCCGGCTGGTGCCGGGGCCTCCGGCCCGGCGGATGACGTGGCGTCCGGGCCGGTGCTGGTCGGCTACGGGACGGTGCCGGTCGTGCCTGGCGGCACGCCGCCCACGCACGGCGGCGTAGCCGCGATGCCGCCTGGCGACGCCGCGCCGACCACGCCGGCTGGTGCCGGGGCCTCCGGCCCGCCGGAGGCGGGCGCGGTGGATGCCGCCTACGGCGGCGGGGCCGATGGCCCCGCCCGCGCTGTGGCCGTCGTGTCGCCGTTGGTGCGGCGGTTGGCGCGGGAGTCGGGGGTCGACCTCCGGTCGGTGACCGGCACCGGGCCGGGTGGGCTCATCATGCGCGCCGACGTGCTGAACGCGTCCCCCCACCCCCCACGCGGCGAGGCCGCGCCAGCCGGCGGCCTCGCCGCGCCACCGCCCGCCGCCGGCGACGTCGTCGTCGAGCTGCGCGGCGTCGCGCGGGTCATGGCGGAGCGCGTCGCGGCCAGCAGGCGGGAGGTGGCCGACGCGACGTGCTGGGTGGAGGCGGACGCGACCGGTCTGATGGAGGCGCGGCGGGTCGTCGGCGTGCCGGTGACCGCGTTGCTGGCGCGGATCTGTCTCGCGGCGCTCGCCCGCCATCCGCAGCTGAACGCGAGCGTCGACATGGCGGCCCGGCGGATCACCCGGCACGGCGCCGTGCACCTCGGGTTCGCCGCCGCGACCGAGCGTGGCCTGCTGGTGCCGGTGGTCAGGGACGCGCACGCCATGGACACCGGCCGGCTCGCCGCCGAGCTGCGGCGGCTGACGGAGGGGGCGCGGGCCGGCACGCTGGCGCCGGCCGAGGTGACCGGGTCCACGTTCACGCTCAACAACTACGGCGTCTTCGGCGTCGACGGTTCGACGCCGATCGTCAACGCCCCCGAGGTCGGCATGCTCGGCGTCGGGCGGATCGTCGAGAAGCCCTGGGCGCACGAGGGGCGGCTCGCGCTGCGGCCGGTCGTGCAGCTGTCGCTGACGTTCGACCACCGGGCCTGCGACGGCGCGGTGGCCGGCGGGTTCCTGCGGTTCGTCGCCGACCGCGTCGAACAACCCCTCGCACTCCTTGGCGACCTTTGACGTGTCCGCCGGTACCGTGGGCGGAATGAGCGCGCATGACGCCGTGATCCTCGCGGGTGGCGCCGCCCGGCGGCTCGGTGGGGCCGACAAGCCGGCCGTGCGGGTCGGCGGCCGGACGCTGCTCGACCGGGTGGTCGACGCGTGCGGCGCGGCCCGGCGGGTCGTGGTCGTCGGGCCACGCCGGCCGAGCCGGGCGCGGGTCGTGTGGACCAGGGAGGAGCCGCCGGGCGGCGGGCCGCTCGCCGCGCTCGGGGCCGGGCTGCGCGAGGTGGAGGCGCCGCTCGTGCTGGTGCTCGCCGCCGACCTGCCGTTCCTCACCCCGGCGGGACTCGCCCGGCTGCTCGACATGCCGCCGGACGCCGACGTCGTGCTGCCCCGCGACGCCGCCGGGCGCGACCAGCCGCTCTCCGCCGTCTACCGGGCCGAGCCGCTGCGCCGCGAACTCGCCCTGCTGGCGACCGAGTACGGCACTCTCGCAGGGCTGCCGTTGAAACTGCTGCTCCCAGGCCTGCGCGCGCACCGGGTCGCCGCCACCGACGACAACGGTGGCCTGGACTGCGACACCTGGGCCGACATCGTGACCGCCCGCACCAGGATCAGGGACGATATGACCGTGCTGGACGAATGGCTTGCCGCCGTCAAGGCCGACCTCGGCATCGAACTCGACGTGGACATCAAGGCGCTGCTCGACGCCGCCCGCGATGCCGCACACTCCGTGGCGCGGCCGGCCGCGCCGTTGACCACCTTCCTCATCGGGTACGCCGTCGCCCAGCAGGGCATCGCCCCGGCGGACGCGGCGGCCAGGATCTCCGCGCTCGCGCTGAAATGGGCCGAGGAGTCCGAGGGCGCGGGCGAACCGGGGGCGGCGACGTGATCGACGACTTCGACGACGCGCTGGCGCTGGCCAACGGGCCGGCCCCGGCCGCCGTCGCGACGCCGGCCGAGCCGCCCCAAGGGCGCAAGGCCGCCGGGCGCGAGCTGCCCGGCTGGGAGTCCGCGCGGGCCATCGCCCACCGGGCGGCCCGCCCGCTGCCGCCGCGCCGGCTGCCGATCGACCTGGCCCTCGGCCACACCCTGGCCGCCCCGCTCACCGCGCTCACCGACCTGCCGGCCTTCGACACCTCGGCCATGGACGGCTGGGCCGTCGCGGGCCCAGGGCCCTGGCGGCTCACCGGCGCCGCCGACGTGCTCGCCGGCGCCCCACGGGCCGAGCCGCTCACCGACGGCCAGGCCGTGCCCATCGCCACCGGCGCCCGGATCCCGTCCGGCGCCACCGCCGTGCTGCGCAGCGAGCACGGCACCGTCGCCCGCGGCCAGCTCAGCGGCCCCAACCCCGAGCCGGGCGCCGACGTGCGGCCGCGCGGCCAGGAGTGCCGCACCGGCACCGAGCTGCTGCCGGCCCGCACCACGCTCACCCCCGCCGCGCTCGGGCTGGCCGCCGCCGCCGGCTACGACCAGCTCGCCGTCCGGCCCCGGCCCCGTGCCGAGGTGCTGGTGCTCGGCGACGAACTGCTGTTCCGCGGCCTCCCGCACGACGGCCGGATCCGCGACGCCCTCGGCCCCATGACCGGCCCCTGGCTGACCGCGCTCGGCGCCCACACCCTCGTCACCCGGCGGCTCGGCGACGACGCCGAGGCGCTGCACGAGGCGATCTCCACCAGCCGCGCCGACCTGATCGTCACCACCGGTTCGACCGCCGCGGGGCCCGTCGACCACCTGCGCGCCGTGCTGCGGAGGCTGGACGCGCAGCTGCTGGTCAGCGGCGTGGCGGTGCGTCCTGGGCATCCGATGCTGCTGGCCGAGCTGCCCGGCGGGGTGCCGCTGGTCGGCCTGCCGGGCAACCCGCTGGCTGCCGTCTCGGCGCTGCTGACGCTCGCCGCGCCGCTGCTGTGCGCGCTCGCCGACCGGCCGGCGCCCGAGGAGGCGTGGGCCGAGCTGACCGACGCGGTACGCGGCCACCCCACGGACACCCGTCTCGTGCCGGTGCGTCGCCCGGCGCCGGGGGAGGCGCGGCCGCTGAGCTACGCTGGCCCCGCCATGCTGCGTGGCATCGCCGCCGCGTCAGCCCTGGCGGTCATCCCGCCGGGTGGTGCCGAGGCGCACACCAGGGTCCGCCTCCTCGACCTTCCGCACGCCTGACCGCGGAGCGGAAGAAGCCGAAGCCGCCGAAGCCGAAGCAGAAGAAGCAGACGAGTTCCGACCGCATGAAACTCAAGAGCGCGCGCCCCTCGTCCTCCCTGGACGACCTGTCGCACGGCGTCCAGCTCCCCCGCTACGTCGCCGGGCCGCTCGTGCAGGTGGTGCGCCGGCTGCTGATGGCGCTGGGGGTGATGGCGCTCGCGGTGGTCATCGTCTACACGGACCGCCACGGCTACAAGGACAACGTCGCGGGCGGCCCGGTCGGGTTCATCGACTCCCTCTACTACGTGACGGTGTCGCTCTCCACCACGGGCTACGGCGACGTCGTCCCGGTCACGGACACCGCCCGCCTGCTGACCACCTTCCTGATCACCCCGCTCCGGGTGCTGTTCCTGATCATCCTGGTGGGGACGACACTGGAGGTGCTGACCGAGCGCACCCGCGAGCAGTGGCGGTTGGCGTACTGGAGGAAGCACATGCGAGACCACACCGTCATCGTCGGCTTCGGCACCAAGGGCAGGTCGGCCGCCGAGACGCTGATGAGCGCCGGCCTGCCGCAGGACCGGATCGTGGTCGTCGACCCCAACCCGGCGGTCGTCGAGCAGGCGGGCGCCGACGGCTACGCCGGGGTCATCGGGGACGCCACCCGCAGCAGCGTGCTGACCCGGGCCATGGCGGACCGGGCCAAGCAGGTGGTGATCTCGACGCAGCGCGACGACACGGCGGTGCTGGTGGCGCTGACGGTGCGGCAGCTGAGCAAGAAGGTGCGGATCGTGGTCTCGGTGCGGGAGGCCGAGAACGTGCCGCTGCTGCGGCAGTCGGGCGCCGACGCGGTGATCACCAGCGCCAGTGCGGTGGGCCGGATGCTGGGGCTCTCCATGATCAGCCCGAGCTCGGGCGCGGTGCTCGAGGACCTGGTGCAGCACAGCAGGGGGCTGAGCCTGCGGGAGCGCCCGGTGACCAAGGCGGAGGCCGGGAAGTCGCCGCGCGAGTGCGAGGACCTGGTGGTCTCCGTGATACGCGGGCACCGGCTGCTCGGCTACGACGACCCGGAGGCGGCGACGTTGCAGTTGACCGACCGGCTCGTGGTGATCCGCCGGGTGAGCAAGGCGGAGGAGAAGGCCGCCGCGGCCCACCGCAAGGAGCGCGGCCCCGGCTCCTGGCGCATCCCCGGCCGGTAGGGCCGCGTGACGGCGGATCTTGCCCGGCTGGCCGGCGAGGGTCCTGGCGCGGTGCCGGTGCGGCTCGCGCCCCGGTCGGACGCGACGCTGCTGCGGGTGGGCGCGGTCGTCGTCAAGGCACACGCGCCGGACACCGACGCGGCGGAGCTGGCGGCGCGGCTGCGGGTGGCCGCGCACCCGGCGCTGGCCGGGATACTGCTGCCGCCGCTGCCGCCGGCCGAGGCGCGGGCGCTGCCCGGCGGCCGGTCCGCGACGTCGTGGCCGTACGGGGTGCCGATCGATCCCGGCGCCGACGAGCTGCCGTGGGAGGCGGCCGGCGCGCTGCTAGCCCTGCTGCACGCCGTCGATCCGGTGGCGCTAGGGCCAGGGCCGCTGCCGGCGGCCGGCGGCCCGGCGCGGGCCGCGGAGGCGGTGGCGCGGTTGGTGGCGGCGCCGGGCGCGGCGACGGCGGCCGAGCGGCGGCTGGTGGAGCGGGTGCTGACGGGGGCTCGGACGGACGGGACGGGCCGGGCGCTGTGTCACGGGGACTTCCACTTCGGCCAGTTGGTGTCCGACCCGGCGGGCGGCGGCGGGCTGCTGCTGATCGACGTGGACGACCTCGGCCTCGGCGACCCGGCCTGGGACCTGGCGCGGCCGGCGGCCTGGTACGCGGCCGGGCTCGTGGACGAGGCCGACTGGCGGCGCTTCCTCGCCGGCTACGGCGTGGCCGAGCCCTGGCCGGACTGGCTCGACGGGCCGGCCCGCGCGCTCACCGCCCAACTCGCCGCCCGCGCGCTGCTGGCCGGCCGGCCGTTGCGGGAGGAGGGGGCGGCCTTCGTCGACGCCTGCCGCCGGATCGACGCCCTGACGTAGGGTGGCGACGACGTCCAGTGGTCTGTTGATCCGATGGAGCCGAAGATGCAGTGTCCCAAGTGCCGTGCGCCGATGCACACGTTCAACCGCAGCGGGGTCCAGATCGAGCAGTGCAGCGGATGCCGGGGGATCTTCCTCGACTACGGCGAGCTGGAGCACATCACGCAGCTCGAGTCGCAGTACACGCAGGCCGCCCCGCCGCCCCCACCGGCGCCCGCCCCGCCGCAGCAGCCGCACTACCAGCAGCCGGCCGCGCCCGCCGCGCCCTGGGGCGTCCCGCAGCACGGCGGCCACTACGGGCACCACGGCCACCACCGCCGCAAGGGCGGCCTCTCCGGGCTCTTCTTCTCCTCCTGACCCGACCCCGACCCGCCCGTGACCCGACCATCCCGCTCCCTGCTCATCCGGTGGGCGTGGCGGTAGCGTCACGCCCATGCATGCGATCACGATTGCCGCGCCCGGGGGTCCCGAGGCGCTGGTGTGGACGGAAGTGCCGGACGCCGAGCCGCGTGCCGGCGAGGTCCTGATCGAGGTGGCGGCGGCCGGCGTCAACCGCGCCGACGTGCTCCAGCGGCAGGGGTTCTACGACCCGCCCCCCGGCTCCTCGCCCTACCCGGGCCTGGAGTGCGCGGGGCGGGTCGTCGCCGTCGGGGACCCCATCCCCCACGGGGTCGCCGACTGGCGGGTCGGCGACGAGGTGTGCGCGCTGCTGACCGGCGGCGGCTACGCGGAGCTGGTCGCGGTGCCGGCCGGGCAACTGCTGCCGGTCCCGGCCGGGATGGACCTGGCCACGGCCGCCTCGCTGCCCGAGGTGGTGTGCACGGTCTGGGCCAACGTGTTCATGGCCGCCGGGCTGCGCCCCGGCGAGACGCTGCTCGTGCACGGCGGCGGCAGCGGCATCGGCACCATGGCGATCCAGCTCGGCCGGGCGGCCGGGGCGCGGGTCGCGGTGACGGCCGGCAGCGACGAGAAGCTGGCGCGCTGCGCGGAGTTGGGGGCCGAGGTGCTGATCAACTATCGCGAGCAGGACTTCGTGGCCGAGCTGTCCGTCGCCACGGAGGGGCACGGCGCGGACGTGATCCTCGACATCGTGGGCGCCAAGTACCTGGCCAGGAACATCGACGCGCTCGCGACCGGCGGGCGGCTGGCGATCATCGGGCTGCAGGGCGGCGTCAAGGCCGAGGTGAACCTGGCGCGGCTGATGGCGAAGCGGGGCTCGGTGACGGCGACCTCGCTGCGGGCCAGGCCGGTGGCCGAGAAGGCGGCCGTGGTGGCCGAGGTGCGGGAGCACGTCTGGCCGATGTTCGCGGACGGCCGGCTCCGGCCCGTGGTGGACCGGCGGCTGCCGCTGCCGGCCGCGGCCGACGCGCACCGGGTGCTGGAGGAGAGCGGCCATATCGGGAAGATCGTGCTGACACGCTGAGCCACCCTCGGCCCGGATGCGGCTTTTGTGTTGATATGTGACGCTAGTTACATCGTCGATTACATCATCGGACAGAAGCGTGAAGGATCGGGCCTGTGAGGGTGTGGGCGGGTTTCGCAGTGGCCGCGACGGTCGTCGCGGCTCCCCTTCTCCCCCAGCCGGCCGCCGCGGTGGGCCCTCCGGCGGCGGCGTCGGCGCCTGAGGTGGAGGAACGGGACGACGGCCGGCGCCCGGCCGAGGCGCCGATCCTGTGGTGGGAGCCGGCGCCCACCACTCCTGGACCCGTCCGCGACGACGGCGCCGCCGCCCCCGTCGCGGCCCGCCGCGCGGGCGGCGAGGTACCCCCCGTCCTCCCCCTCGGGGCCGGCCTCGCCTGCCTGGGCCTGGGCCTGGGCATCCTCGGCTACCGGCTCCGTCAGTAGTCGCGACGTCCGGCTCTGGCCGCTCCCGCTACGCGTTGGCGTCGAGATAGGCGAGGACGGCCAGGACCCGGCGGTGGCCGGGGGCGGTCGTGGGGAGCGAGAGCTTGCTGAAGATGTTGCCGATGTGCTTGTGCACCGCGTTCTCCGTGATCACGAGGTCGGCGGCGATCTCCCCGTTGCCCAGGCCGCGCGCCATCAGCGTCAGGACCTCCCGCTCGCGGGCGGTCAGGGTGTCGACCGGCCCGCGGGGCGCGCTGGTGAGGAGCTGGGCGACGACCTCCGGATCCATCACGGTGCCGCCGGCCGCCACCCGGGCCAGCGCGTCGACGAACTCGCCGACCCGGCTCACCCGGTCCTTGAGCAGGTAGCCCACCGCCCCAGAACCGTCCGACAACAGCTCGCGCGCGTAGATCTTCTCCACGTACTGGGACAGCACGAGCACCGGAAGCCCGGGGCGCTCCCGCCGCAGTTCCAGTGCGGCGCGGACGCCCTCGTCGTGGAAGGTCGGCGGCAGCCGCACGTCGGCTATCACCGCGTCCGGCTCGTGCCGGCCGACGGCCGCCAGCAGCCCGGGGCCGTCCGTGACCACCTCGGCGACCTCGATGTCCCTGGTGGAGAGGATGAGTTCGAGCCCGGCGGAGAGCAGCACGTTGTCCTCGGCGATCACGACCCGCACGGCAGCTCCACGGTGATCTCGGTCGGGCCGCCCGCCGGACTGCGGACCAGCACCGAGCCGTCGAGCGCCGCCGCCCGCCGGCGGATGCCGACCACGCCGGTGCCGCGCGCCTCGTCGACGCCGCCGACGCCGTCGTCCGTGACCTCGACGAGCAGCCGGTCGTCGGACCTGGTCAGCCGTACCCGGGCGTGGTCCGCGCCGCTGTGCTTGGCCGCGTTGGTCAGGGACTCCGTCACGATGAAGTACGCGGCGGCCGACACCGCGGGCGGCAGCTCGCCGAGCTCCGCGCAGTCCACCTCGACCGGGACGGGTGACCGCGCCGCCACGGCGGCGATCGCGCCCTCCAGGCCCCGGTCGGCCAGGATCGGCGGGTAGATCGTGCGGATCACGTCCCGCAGCTCGGTCATCGCCTCCTCGGCGCCCTCGTGCGCCTCCTTCAGCAGCGTGGCCAACCGGCCGTCGTCCTCCGGCAGCTGCTCCCTGGCCACCCCGAGCCGCATCGCGATGGCCACGAGCCTGGCCTGCGCCCCGTCGTGCAGGTCGCGCTCGATGCGGCGCAGTTCGGCGCCGTGCGCGTCGAGCACCCCGGCCCGCGACTCGGTCAGCTCGCCGACCCGCTCGGCCAGCCGCTCCTCGGCCGACGGCTCCAACCCGGCCAGGCAGACGCCGGCGTGCCAGCGGGCGAGCCGCGGCAGCAGCCACCAGGTGAGCGCGGCGCCGACCAGCGACTGGCCGAGGTCGAGGGGTATGGAGGCCAGGCCCACGTCCCCGAAGGACGACTCCAGGTCGAACAGCGGCCGGATCGGGGCCATGATCACGCCGCCCACCGCCATACCGAGGAAGAGCACCGCGCCGAGGCCGGTGAGCAGCCCGGTGCCGATCGCGGTCGGCAGCCAGCGCAGCAGCCGCCGGGTCTCGGGGGAGCGCATCGCGTGCCGCCAGGCGGCGGCGAAGCCGCGGGGCGGCGCGGCCCGGCGGTCGGTGGACGCCGGCGCGTCGACGGGGGAGCCGAGCAGCCCGGCGGCCCGGCGGCGGTGCCAGTCGGCCGACTCCCCGAGGGGCCTGAGCACCCACGGGAGACCCGAGGCCAGCACCCCGACCACGAGGAGCGGGAGCACGGTGAGCAAGGCCATCGCCGCCGGCAGGGTGCCCAGCAGATAGCCGGCCCCTCGCCTCACCTCGGTCCATCGATCCTGCCGTTCACGCATGGGAAGCAGTCTGGGCCATCCGCGGCGGCGAGCGCACTACAGCAGGGTCTACCGTTCCCGCTCACCCTGACTCGACCCCGAGACGACCCTGACTCGCCTTGCGCCCCGGGCAACATACTCGGTATACATACGCGGTATGTCCATTCGCTACGGCCTACTCGCCCTCCTTGAGTCCGGCCCTCGGTACGGCTCCCAGCTCCGCACCGACTTCGAGTCCCGCACCGGAGCCACCTGGCCCCTCAACATCGGGCAGGTCTACACGACGCTCCAGCGCCTGGAACGTGACGGCCTGATCACACCCGAGGGCGGCGGCGACGCCAAGCAGCAGCTCTACGCCATCACGGAGTCGGGCCGCCGCGAGCTCGCCGAATGGTTCTCGCGGCCCGTCGACCGCACCCAGCCCGCCAGGGACGAGCTCGCCATCAAGCTCGCCATGGCCGTGGGCACGCCCGGCGTCGACGTCGCCGAGATCATCCAGGCCCAGCGGCTCCACACCCTCCAGGCCATGCAGGGCTACACCCGCCTCAAGGCCCGCGCCCTGGCCGCCGGGCCCGACACCAGCGACGAGATGGCCTGGCTGCTCGTCCTCGACCAGCTCATCTTCTTCGCCGAGGCGGAGAACCGGTGGCTCGACCACTGCGAGTCACGCCTCGTCCGGTTCGCCCGGGATCGTCGCGACCGCCCCGCGTCGGCGCCGAGCGCCCCACCCGCCGACGTGGCCGACGAGCCCGACCCCGCGGCGACGGCGGGCCGCCGCCCCGGAGCCCGGCCGTGAACTCCGCCATACGACCCGACAAGCCCGAGGGGGGAACCTCGAAATGACCGACACACCCAGGCCCGAGACCGGCTCCGCCGTGCTCGAACTGCGCCAGCTCGCCCGCGTGCACGGCAGCGGCGTCGCCGCCGTCCACGCGCTGCGCGGCATCGACCTCGCCGTCAAGGCCGGCGAGTTCGTCGCCGTGATGGGCCCCTCGGGGTCCGGCAAGTCCACGCTGCTCACCCTCGCCGGCGGCCTCGACACCGCCACCGGCGGGCAGGTGCTGGTCGAGGGCCAGGACCTCGGCGCCCTCAGCCGGGGCCAGCTCGCCAAGGTCCGCCGCACCCACATCGGGTACGTCTTCCAGGACTACAACCTCATCCCGGCCCTCACCGCCGCCGAGAACATCGCCCTGCCGCGCGAGCTCGACGGCACCTCCTCCCGCGCCGCCCGCCGCGAGGCGCTCGCCGCACTGGAGGAGATCGGCCTGCCCGAGGTCGCCGAGCGCTTCCCCGACGAGATGTCCGGTGGCCAGCAGCAGCGCGTCGCCATCGCCCGCGCCCTGGTCGGCGACCGCCGCCTCGTCCTCGCCGACGAGCCCACCGGCGCCCTCGACTCCGAGACCGGCGAGGCAGTCCTCGCCCTGCTGCGCCGCCGCTGCGACGAGGGCGCCGCCGTCGTCCTCGTCACCCACGAGTCCCGCTACGCCGCCTGGGCCGACCGGCTGGTCTTCCTGCGCGACGGCCGGATCGTCGACGAGTCGGCCGCCGGCACCGCCGAGTCCCTGCTCACCAGCGAGGCGACCAGGTGAAGCGTCTCAGCACCTGGCGGCTCGCGCTGCGCATCGCGCGCCGCGACGCCCGCCGCGCCAAGGGCCGCAGCGCCCTGGTGATCGCCATGATCGCGCTGCCCATCCTCGCGGTGTCGGCCGCCGACCTGACCTTCCGCACCGCCCAGCTCTCCCCCGCCGAGAATGTGACCCGTGAACTCGGCGCGGCCGACGCCCGCTACGAGATCGCCACCCAGGGCTCGCCCGTCCGCCAGAACCCCGAGGGCGACTACGTCGAGTACGACGAGAACGCCGACGACGCGGTCTGGGAGGACGACCCCAGGTCGGACGACGAGGTGCTGGCGCAGGTCCAGGAGGCGCTGCCGGACGGCGCCAGCCTGCTCTCCGACACCACCGCCTACGTCACCTCCTCCACCAGCACCGGACTCACCAACGTCGAACTCCGCGAGATCGACGCCGCGAACCCGCTCACCGAGGGCATGCTCACCCTGCTGCGCGGCGAGTTCCCCGGCGAGCCGGGCGAGGTCGCCGCCACCCAGGCGTTCCTCGACACCTCGGGGCTGCGGGTCGGCTCCGAGATCACCCTCGGCGGCATCGACGAGCCCTACCGGGTCACCGGCGCGTACGAGCTGCCGAGCGGCCTCGACACCGATCAGGTGATCGCGCTCCCCGGCGCCGTCCTGCCTCACGTGCAGCAGGACAACGACTGGGGCTCGGGCACCGACACCTTCCTGGTCGACGTCCCCGAGGGCGTCGTCGACTGGCCGGCCGTGCTGCGCGCCAACGAGCTGGGCATGACCGTCGTCTCACGCGACGTCACGCTCAACCCGCCCCCGGCCGACCAGGTGCTGGTGGCCGACGACTTCGGCGACTCGTCGATCGGCGCGGAGGCCATGGCGACCATCGTCACCGTCGTCTCGCTGATCATCCTGGAGATCTGCCTGCTCGCCGGCCCCGCCTTCGCCGTGGGCGCCCGCCGCGCCCGCCGCCAGCTCGGCCTGGTCGGCGCCAACGGCGGCGACCGCAGGCAGCTGCGCGCCATCATGCTCGCCAGCGGAGTGGTGCTCGGCGCCGGCGCGGCCGTCGTCGGCACCGTGGGCGGCATCCTGCTGACCCTGGTCGGCCGCCCGCTCCTGGAGGACTTCGGCGGCACCCGCTTCGGCTCCTGGGACTTCAGGTTGCTGGAGGTCGGCGCGATCGCCCTGCTCGCCGTCGTCACCGGGCTGCTCGCCGCCGTCGTCCCGGCCGTCAACGCGGCCCGCACCGACGTGCTGGAGTCCCTCACCGGCCGCCGCGGGGTGCGCCGCGCCAGCCGCGCGCTGCCCACCATCGGCTTCATCGCGCTGCTCGGCGGCGCCGCGATCGCCATCCTCGGCGCCATGACCTCGTCCGGCGTCAACACGGTCGCGGTCGGCTCGATCATCGCCGAACTCGGCGTCGTCGCCCTGACCCCGTTGCTGGTCGGCGTCTTCGGCCGACTGGCCAGGAGGCTCCCGCTGTCCGGCCGGCTCGCGCTGCGCGACGCCGCCCGCAACCGTGGCCGCACCGCCCCCGCCGTCGCCGCCATCATGGCCGCCACGGCCGGCGCGGTCGCCGTGGCCACCGTCGCGGTCAGCGACCAGGCGCGGCAACGCGCCGAGTACCAGCCGTGGATGCCCACCGGCACCGTCGCGATCTCCACCTACTCGCCGAGTGAGCAGGCGCTGCTCGACCCGGCCAGGCAGGTGATCGAGGCCGAGATGCCGACCACCACCCGAGCCGACGTCTACCGGGCGCTCGCCAAGGCCGACTGCGACGAGTCCGTCGACGACTGTGGCCTGGTCCAGCCGAGGGTGCCCGAGGAGAACGCGTGCCCGCTCTGGGGCCCGGAAAGCGAGAACCTGGACGCGGCGGCCCGCCGTGAGCTGGTGACCGACGAGCGTTGCGTCTACCCCGAGGGCAACATGATGGGCAGCAGCGGCCTGGTGGTCGCGGGCCCCGAACTGCTCGACGTCCTCGGCGTCGACGACGAGGGCGCGCGGGACGCCCTGGCCCGTGGCGACGTCGTGGTCTTCGCCGGTCGTTACTTCGACGCCGACGACCGGGTGACCATCGACAGGTACGACACCTATCCGGAGGAGTGGGACGAGGGCATCGGGCCCATCGCCCCGGCGGATGACTCGACCACGCTGCCGGGCCACCGGGTCGACGCCGAGAGCTACGGCATCGAGCTGCTGATCTCCCCGGCGGCCGCCGAGGCCGCGGGCCTGGTCACCGTCGAGGAGGGCAGCTACTACGCCACCGACCGGGTGCCCACCGAGGCCGAGCAGCAGGCCGTCAACGGCGACCTCGAGGAGCTGGCCAACCGCAACGGCGTCGTCGAGGCGCCCTGGACGGTCGTGGAGGACGGCTTCGACGGCGACACCTCGATGGAGCTGATCATCCTCTCGCTGGCCGCCGCCATCCTCGCGCTGGGCGCCGCCGGCATCGCCACCGGCCTGGCACAGGCCGACTCCGAGGCGGACCTGGCCACCCTCGCCGCGGTCGGCGCCACGCCACGCGTCCGGCGTACCCTCTCCGGACTCCAGTGCGGTCTCATCGCCGCCATGGGGGTGCTGCTCGGCGCGTTGTCCGGCATCATCCCGGCCATCGCGCTGCGGCTCGCCGAACACCGGTCCGACCTCCAGGGCTGGGAGCAGGCATGGAACGAGGGCTGGGACCCGGGCGTCAGGCCGGAGCTGTTCATCGAGCTGCCGTGGACCACCTTCGGCCAGCTGATCGTCGTGGTGCCGGTCGTCGCCTGCCTGGTGGCCACCCTGCTGACGCGCTCCCGCATCACCCTCGCGCGGCGCGCGGGGTGACCGGCGTTGCATGATGGGGGTATGACTCAGCCGAGGAACGAACCGCCCCAGGAGAACGCCCAGATCCTGGTCGTCGGACCCGACGGGATGGCGCTCAGCAGCCCCGCGCCCAAGCGCAACGGCGACGACGGCGACGAGGGCCGCTCGGAGATCCCCGTGACCGAGATGGTGGAGCAGCCGGCGAAGGTCATGCGGATCGGCAGCATGATCAAGCAGCTGCTCGAGGAGGTGAAGGCGGCCCCGCTCGACGAGGCCAGCCGGGTCCGCCTCAAGGAGATCCACGCCAGCTCGGTCAAGGAGCTGGAGGAGGGCCTCGCCCCTGAGCTCGTCGACGAGCTGGAGCGGCTCTCCCTCCCGTTCACCGACGACGGCGTGCCGACCGAGGCGGAGCTGCGGATCGCCCAGGCGCAGCTGGTGGGCTGGCTCGAGGGCCTGTTCCACGGCATCCAGACGGCGCTCTTCGCCCAGCAGATGGCGGCCAGGGCGCAGCTGGAGCAGATGCGGCGGGCGCTGCCGCCCGGCGCGTTCGGCGACGAGCAGGACCAGGGCCCCGACGCCCACGGCGGGGCGCGTTCCGGCCCCTATCTGTGACGGAATGTGACGACCCACGACCGGCGGTGCCGGCCGAGGCCCCAGGGCCCCGGCCGGCACCGCCGGTTTCTCGTGGTCGCGCCTAACTCCAGGTGATCAGCCGCCGCGGGTGCTCAAGCACCGCCGCCACGTCCGCCAGCACCCGGGAGCCCAGCTCGCCGTCCACCAGCCGGTGGTCGAACGAGAGGGCCAGGGTGGTGACGTGCCGCGGCTTCACCTTGCCCTTGTGCACCCAGGGCTGCTGCCTGATGGCGCCGAACGCCAGGATCGCGGACTCGCCCGGGTTGAGGATCGGCGTCCCGGTGTCGATGCCGAACACGCCGATGTTGGTGATGGTGACCGTGCCGCCCCGCATGTCGCCCGGCGCGGTCCTGCCGTCCCTGGCCGTGTTCACCAGCAGGTTCAGCGCGCTGGCCAGCTCGGGCAGCGTCTTGGCGCCGGCGTCCTTGATGTTCGGCACGATCAGGCCACGGGGCGTCGCCGCCGCGATGCCCAGGTTCACGTACTCCTTGTAGACGATCTCCTGGCGGTCCTCGTCCCAGGCGGCGTTGATCTCCGGGTTGCGGCGGATCGCCACCAGCAGCGCCTTGGCGACCAGCAGCAGCGCGTTCACCCGCAGCCCGGCCATGTCCGGGTCCTGCCTGAGCCGCTCCACCAGGCGCACGGTCCTGGTGACGTCGATCGTCACGAACTCGGTGACGTGCGGGGCGGTGAAGGCGCTGCCGACCATGGCCTGCGCGGTCGCCTTCCGCACCCCCTTGATCGGCACCCGCCGCTCCCTGATCTCCGCCAGCGACTGCGGCGCGACATCGGCCGCGGCCGCGGCCGCCTCGGCCTCGGCGGTGGTCGGCGCCGGCCTGGGGGCGACGGCCGCGTGGACGTCCTCCCTGGTCACGACGCCGTTCGGGCCGCTGGGGATGACGGTGGCCAGGTCCACGCCCAGATCCTTCGCCAGCTTCCGCACCGGCGGCTTCGCCAACGGACGGCCGTCCCTGGGCGGGGCGACGGCCACGCGGTCGCCCTCGACGCCCTGCGGCAGGGCGGGCCCGCCGTACCCCCCGGCGGCCTCATGCCCGCCGGGCAGGTGCGCGGGCTCCCACCCGTTGGACCCGCCGGCCGGTCCACTCGGCTGCTGAGCCGGGGCGGCCCCACCGGCCGCCCGGCCGCGGTTCGCTTCGCCGCCGGCAGGCGCCCGGCGGGGGCGCCGCTTCGGCGTGGCGGTGGAGACGCCGTAGCCGACCAGCACCGGTTCCCGGCCGCCGCCGCCCTCGCCGCCTTCGGCGGCCGGCGCGGCGGCCGGCTCAGGTGCGGGCTCCGCCGCCGAGGGATCGGTGTCCACCGTGATGATCGGCGTCCCGACGTCGACCGTCCGCCCCTCGGGGAAGTGCACCTCCCTGACCACGCCGTCGTAGGGGATCGGCAGCTCGACCGCCGCCTTGGCGGTCTCCACCTCCACCACCACCTGGCCGTCGCTCACCGTGTCACCCGGCTGGACGAGCCACTTCAGGATCTCGGCCTCCGTGAGCCCCTCGCCCACGTCCGGCATCCGGAACTCGCGGAACCGCTGTGCCGCAGACATCGTCACGACTCTCCTCAGCCTCTCGCCTCAGTACGCCAAGGCGCGGTCGACGCTGTCCAGCACCCGGTCGAGCCCAGGAAGGTACTCCTCCTCAAGACGTGCCGGCGGATACGGCGCGTGGAACCCGCCGACCCGCAGCACGGGGGCCTCCAGATGATAGAAACACCGCTCCGTGATCCGGGCGGCCACCTCGGCCCCGGAACCGAAGAAGACCGGCGCCTCGTGCGCCACCACAAGACGGCCGGTCTTCTCCACCGACCGCTGGATCGTGTCGAAGTCGATCGGCGAGACCGACCGCAGGTCCACGACCTCGATCGACGTGCCGTCCTCGGCCGCCGCCTCGGCCGCCGCGAGCGCCGTCCGCACGGTCGGCCCGTAGGCCGCGATCGTCAGGTCGGTGCCGTCCCGCACCACCTTCGCCGCGTGCAGCGGCCCGGGGATGCCGGTCGGGTCGACCTCGCCCTTCTCCCAGTAACGCGACTTGGGTTCGAAGAAGACGACCGGGTCGTCGCACTCGATCGCCTGCTGCAGCATCCAGTACGCGTCGGACGGGTTGGCGGGCGTCACGATCTTCAACCCGGCGACGTGCGCGAACAGCGCCTCCGGCGACTCGCTGTGGTGCTCCACCGCGCCGATGCCGCCGCCGTAGGGGATGCGGATGACCACCGGCAGCTTCACCTTCCCCAGCGACCTGGCGTGCATCTTCGCCAGCTGGGTGACGATCTGGTCGTACGCGGGGAAGACGAAGCCGTCGAACTGGATCTCCGCCACCGGCCGGTACCCGCGCAGCGCGAGACCGATCGCGGTGCCGATGATGCCGGACTCGGCCAGCGGCGTGTCGATGACCCGGTCCTCGCCGAAGTCCTTCTGCAGCCCGTCCGTGATGCGGAAGACGCCGCCCAGCTTGCCGACGTCCTCGCCCATCACCACGACCTTGGGGTCGGCCTCCAGCGCCCTGCGGAGCGAGGAGTTGAGCGCCTTGGCGATCGCCATCTTCTCGGCGGCCATGTCAGTTCCCCCCGTGCTGGTGCTCGTGGTCGGTGAAGGAGGCGAGGTAGTCGGCGAACTGGGCGCGCTCCTCGTCCACCAGCGGATGTCCGTCCGCGTACACGTTCTCGAAGACGGCCATGGGGTCCGGGTCCGGCATGGTCCTGATGGCCTCCCTGACCCGCCTGGCCAGCCCGTCGCTCTCCTCGTCGAGCGCGGCGAAGAACGCGTCGTCCGCGGCGCCCTCCCGCTCCAGGAGCCGGCGCAGCCGCAGGATCGGGTCCTTGGCCTCCCACGCCTCCAGGTCCTCCTTGCGGCGGTACCTGGTCGGGTCGTCCGAGGTGGTGTGCGCGCCCATCCGGTAGGTGAAGGCCTCCACCAGGATCGGGCCCTGCCCGGTGCGCACGTGCTCGGCGGCGGCGCGGGTCACGGCCAGGACCGCCAGCACGTCGTTGCCGTCCACGCGGACGCCGGGGAAGCCGTAGCCGGCGGCGCGCTGGTAGAGCGGGACGCGGGTCTGCCGCTCGATGGGCTCGGAGATGGCCCACTGGTTGTTCTGGCAGAAGAAGACGACCGGCGCCTGGTAGACGGCGGCGAAGGTGAACGCCTCCGCCACGTCGCCCTGGCTGGACGCGCCGTCGCCGAAGTAGGCGAGCACGGCGCTGTCCGAGCCGTCCATCCGCACGCCCATCGCGTAGCCGGTGGCGTGCAGGGCCTGGGAGCCGATGACGATGGTGTAGAGGTGGAAGTTGTTGCTGTTGGGGTCCCAGCCGCCGTGGTTGACGCCACGGAACATGCCGAGCAGCAGGGTCGGGTCGACGCCGCGGCACCAGGCGACGCCGTGCTCGCGGTAGGTCGGGAAGACGTAGTCGTCGGGGCGCAGGGCGCGGCCCGAGCCGATCTGCGCGGCCTCCTGGCCGAGCAGCGACGGCCAGAGACCCAGCTCGCCCTGGCGCTGGAGGGCGGTGGCCTCCGCGTCGAAGCGGCGGGTGAGGACCATGTCGCGGTACAGGCCGCGGATCTCCTCGTGGGTGATGTCGAGGGAGTAGTCGGGGTGCTCGACACGCTCGCCCTCGGGCGTCAGCAACTGCACCATCGCGGGCTCCGCCGGCCGGCTCGCGGCCGCCTTCCCGCCCGGGCCGCTCCGCTTCGCCGTGGCCTTCTTCGCCGTGCTCTTCCTGGCCGGGGACTTCTTCGTCGTGCTCTTCCGCGCCGCGGCACGGCGTGGGGTCCCGCCCGCCTCGGTGCTGCTCTCCACAGTCACTCGTGTCCTCCGTCGGTCCGGCCCCCGGGGTCCGCCGGGCGGCCAGTGCGGTCCGCCCGGTCCCGTACGGCGCACGGGGGTGGGTGCGGCCTGGACGGAACCGAGCGGTTCTTTGTCCCGATCGCGTCCCGTTCGACGGCCCAATAAGAGCACGGTATCCGTTGGGATCACAAGCTGTGAAAAGACCCCTGACCTGCGGATTTACCTGGAAATCCAAGTACTTGTATGGGTTGTGGAACGAGACGGCATCAAGCCTGGCAGGGCTTGGGGACAGGTGCACGTTAACCCGGGCAACCGGGTCGCGTGAAGAGCGGTGCACGCGCCGTTGTGTGACACTTGCGGTGTGTCCGAGGGCGGAAAAATCAGTGTATTTCTCCTCGATGACCACGAGGTGGTGCGCCGGGGCGTGCACGAGTTGCTCGCCGTCGAGCCGGACATCGAGGTGGTGGGCGAGGCGGGCACGGCGGCCGACGCGCTCAACCGGATCCCGGCCGCCAGGCCCGACGTCGCGGTGCTCGACGTGCGCCTGCCGGACGGCAGCGGCGTCGAGGTGTGCCGGGAGATCCGCTCGCGCGACGAGTCGATCCGGTGCCTGATGTTGACGTCCTACGCGGACGACGAGGCGCTGTTCGACGCCATCATGGCGGGCGCGTCCGGCTACGTGCTGAAGGCCATCCGGGGCAACGAACTACTGGCCGCCGTGCGGGACGTGGCGGCCGGCAAGTCGCTCCTCGACCCGGAGGCGACGCGCCGCGTCCTCGACCGGCTGCGCGGCGGCACGGGCGCGACCCGCGAGGACGACGAGCGGCTGGCCCGGCTCACGGGCCAGGAACGCCGCATCCTCGACCTGATCGGCGACGGCCTCACCAACCGGGCGATCGGCGAGGAGATGCACCTCGCCGAGAAGACGATCAAGAACTACGTGAGCAGCGTGCTCTCCAAACTCGGCATGTCCCGCCGCGCCCAGGCCGCGGCCTACGTGGCCCGCCGCCAGGCCGAACGCCCGGCCGGCCACTAGCGGCGTGCCGGCCGTTGCCGCGCACCCCCCGCGCACCCCCCGCCCTGGCGGGCGGCCAGCCGCGAGCCGCGCGGAGCGCGGAAAGGGCGGACGGGCGGAAGAAGCCGCGCGCCGGGTCTTCGCGCGGAGCGCGCGAAACGGGCGGGTGGGTGGGGAAAGCCGCGCGCAGCGCGGGCCCGGCGGCGTCGGCCACCGCGCGGAGCGCGGGCCCGGGTGGGGAGGTCCGTCGTGGTCGCCGTCCCTTCGAGCCGCTGGCCCCGGCAGGGGCCGCCGGCAGGGGCTAGGGCCTGTCTGACAATCCCCGGCGGGCTCGCGACGGCTGGCATCCCGCCTGGCTGCGTTGCCGAATCGCGCGAGTACGGCCAAGTATGAGCTGCGATCCGGTGCCTTGCGATGCACCGCATCTGACGACGCGGGCTGATCCTCGAAGATCGCCCGGACAGGACCTAGTCGCAGAAGGCGTCCCGCACCGCCGGCGCCTGGCTCGTCCACCAGACGACGAGCGCCGCCGCCGCCGCGAACTGCGGATCAGCCCGCTGGTCGCGGCGCTCGTAGTGCCACCGCAGCATCCAGAAGTCGTTCAACCGCTCCCACCACACCCGGTGCACGGCCGCCGCCAGCTCCGCCGGCGAGGCGCCCGTCGCCGCGCGGTAGGCGCGCGCGTAGGCACGGACCTTCGGCAGCGCGAGGCTGCCGTCCGGCCGGAGGAAGAAGATGGCCGCGGCGCGCACCGCCTCCTCCGCGCGTGGCTGGACGTCGAGCCGGTCCCAGTCGACGATGGCCACCGGCTCCACCGGGCCCTCCGCCCGGTAGAGGAGGTTGAGCGGGTGGAAGTCCCCGTGCACCCACCCCTCCGCCGGGACCTCGGCGGGCCCGGGCCGCAGGTGGGCGTGGGCGCGCAGCAGGGTGCGGCGTTCCAGCAGCCGGTGCTCGGCGAGCTCGTCGAAGCCGGTCCTGCGGGGCCTGGCCCTGACCCGGCCGAGCAGCTGGTCGATGACGGCGTCCGTCTCGGCCGGTGCCGCCGCACCCCGGCAGGTGGGGCGCGGCCTCGGCGCGCGCCTTATGACGAGTTCGAGCGCCCGGTGCACGCGCCCGAGCAGCGCGCCGAGCCGGCGGCTCTGGGCTCGGCTGAGCTGGCCGCCGTCCCGGTGGCGGCCCTCGATCCAGGGGTGCAGCGCGTAGCAGCGGTCCCGGTGCACGACGACGGTCCGCCCGTCGCGGTCCGCGAGCGGCGGCGCGACCGGCAGGCCGAGCTCCGCGAGCGCCGCGGTGGCGCGATGCTGGCGGAGCAGCGGTGCTATGTCCTCGGGGTCCCCGTCCAGGTGGTGCTTGAGGAAGAAGACGCCACGGGTGGTCGCGAGACGGTAGCCGTGGTTCAGCAGCCCCTCGGCCAACGGGGCGCACTCCAGCGGGCGCCCCGTGTCGTAGCGGCGCACCAGTTCCGAGAGGGTGCGCTCCTCCAACCGCGTCACGTGACCGGATTCAGGTGGTGCTACCGGCGGTCTCGCTGCCCGTGGAACCCGTCTCGCCCCCGATGGCGCCTTCGAGGGCACCCTCGCTGGTACCGGGGTCGGTCGTGGTGCCCTCGTCGGCGCCCTCGTCCGTCCCGCCGCCGGCGTCGTCGCCCTCCGTCGCGCCGCCGTCCGACTCGTCCGGGGGCGTGGTCGGATCCTCGGTCGGCTCCTCGGTCGGCTCCTCCGTGGGGGTGGTCGGCTCCTCGGTGGGGGTGGTCGGGTCGACGGTCCCGGTGTCGTCGGTCCAGCCGCCGGTCGAGTCGCTCGGGTAGTAGGAGTCCCCGGTGTCGTCCTCCTCCTCGACCTCCTCATCGGAGGCGGAGGGGCTCTCGTCCGGCTCGTCCGACGGCTCCTCGACGGTCTCGGTCGGCGTGGGGTCGCTGTTCGGGTTCTCCTGGTCGCCGCCGCCCATGTTGGCCGCGACCAGGACGCCGGTGCCGATGGCGACCACGGCGGCCAGCGCCACCAGCAGCAGCCGGCCCCGGCGCCCGCCGCCCTGGCGGGGCGGCTCGGACCGGCCGCCGTCCGGGTTGCCGAGCAGCATGGGGGCGGTGAGCTGGCCGGTCGGCGCGTCGACCCCGGCGCGTGAGGCCGGGGTGCCCATCGGCGGGGTGGCGCCGCCGGTGATCGAGCCGGTGTTCCACAGGCCGCCGGTGTGGCCGCCGTGCTCCTCCAGCATCCGCAGCGCGTACTGGATCATGCCGCGCATCTCTTCGGCGGACTGGAAGCGGTCGTCCGGGTTCTTGGTGAGCGCCCGCATCACCAGACCGTCGAGCTCGGGCGGGGTGCTGGTCGACACCTCGGACGGCGGCCTGGGGGTGTCCTGGACGTGCTGGTAGACGACGGAGAGCGGGGTCTCGCCGACGAACGGCGGCCGCAGCGCGAGCAGCTCGTAGAGCAGGCAGCCGACCGCGTACAGGTCGGAGCGGGTGTCGACGGTCTTGCCGAGGGCCTGCTCGGGGGAGAGGTACTGGGGGGTGCCCATCACCATGCCGGTCTGGGTCATGGTCTGGGCGGCGCCGTGCAGCGCGCGGGCGATGCCGAAGTCCATCACCTTGACCGCGCCGGTGTCGGTGATGATCACGTTGGCCGGCTTGATGTCCCGGTGCACGATGCCGTGTTGGTGGCTGTAGGCCAGGGCCTCCAGCACGCCGGAGACGATGAGCAGCGCCTGGTTGACCGGCGGCGCCTCGGCGTCGGTCAGCAACTCCCTGATGGTGCGGCCCTGGACGAGCTCCATCACCATGTAGGGCGTCACACTGCCGCCGACGACCTCCTCGCCGGAGTCGTAGACGGCCACCACCGCGTGGTGGTTGAGACCGGCGACCGACTGTGCCTCGCGGGTGAACCGGGCCTTGGAGACCGGGTCCTCGGCGAGGTCGGCGCGCAGCAGCTTGATCGCCACGGTGCGGCCGAGCCGCAGGTCCTCGGCGGCGAAGACCTCCGCCATGCCGCCCCTGCCGAGCCGGTGGGTGAGCCGGTACCGGCCGTCGCCGACCAGCCCGTTGTTGCCCCACATCTCCGGCGTATCGGGCACCTCGTTGCCGGCGGCCTCGGGGTTTCCGTCGCCGGAATCCGCGGCGCCATGATCCTGTGCCATCAGTCCTCGCCGTAATCGCTGGATCGCCCAGCCATCAAACCCGTTCCGGGGGCGCGATGACAAGTTGGGTGGTCATGTCGACATCGCGTGAAGGGCGTTACGTGTCGTGCGTGCGATGTCGCGGTGTGTCACGCGCGGCTGGCCGCGCGGTGGCTCAGTGCGCCAGCGGGAAGCTCGCCAGGATGCGCTCGGCGAGCTCCGTGTCCCCCTCGACCTTCAGCTTGTCGGCCACCCGCCGCGCCTTCGTCCGCCCGCACACGATGCGGGTGAACGTCTCCCAGTCCATGGTGAAGGTCACGATCGGGCCGAGCGACGGGCTGCGGTCCACCGAGCCGACGCCGTCCTCGTCGACCCGCACGGTGCGCAGGAACTCCACGGGGCCGCTCACGTCGAAGACCACGGCCGACTTCGTCGGCGCGCCCGCGTCCTCGGCGATCACCTTCGGCAGCTTGTTCAACATCACGTCGCGCGCGATGTGGGCGGCCGGCGAGTTGACGTTCCCCGGCTGGCGCAGCGCGCGGCGCAGATCCTGCTCGTGGAGCCAGACGTCGAAGACCCGCGCGGTGAGGAAGTCGACCAGCGGGATCTGCCCGTACAGCGGGTGCGTGACGAGGTCGTCCGGCTTGCGGCGCTCGTTGCGGAGCTGGCGGGAGCGGCGGATGATGACGTACTCGAGCTCGCTGGTCATCTCCGGGCCCGTGTGGTGCCGGCGCACGTCCACCTGCACCTCCAGGTAGCGGGTCGTCTCGTCGACCACGTGGAAGAGGTCGCGCGGCAGGGTGTGGATGGGCCGCGGGTCGCCGAGCGCCTCGCACTCGCCGCCGATCACGTGCGAGACGACGTCCCGCACCGACCAACCCGGGCATTCCGTCGGCCGGTTCCACTCGCCGTCCACGAGGGTCGAGACGAGCTCCGATATCGCCTCGATGGTCTGGGTCCAGGCATCGACATACGGCTGAAGGCTCGGGTGCGGCACGGTCACGGGACCCCTCGTGGCGGTTTCGTCGCTGGTTTCGGTGCAGGCAAGGGCGGAAGCAGGCTTGGGTGTTCACACGTTACGCTGCGCGGGGGCAGCCGGTGAATGCTTTCCCTAGGACGAATCCTAGGGGGCGCCCGCGTCGCGACTCACGCCCCGCCTCGTGCCCCGCGTCATGACGCGGCGAGGAAGGCGGTCATGGCGTTGGCCAGCAGGTACGGATCGACGGCCGCGCAGAGTTCGCGCGCCGAGTGCATGGACAGGATCGCCACCCCGATGTCCACCGTGGGAATGCCGTGCCGGGCGGCGGTGATGGGGCCGATGGTGGTGCCGCAGGGCATCGCGTTGTGCGACACGAACGTCTGCCACGGCACGCCGGCGCGCTCGCAGGCCGCCGCGAACACCGCCCGGCCCGTGCCGTCGGTGGCGTAGCGCTGGTTGACGTTGGTCTTGAGCATGGGTCCCGCGCCGGCCATCGGGTGGTGGTCCGGGTCGTGCCGCTCCTCGTAGTTGGGGTGGACGGCGTGCCCGGTGTCGGAGGAGAGGCAGAACGAGCCGGCCAGCGCCCTGGCGCGGTCCTCGACGCTCCCGCCCCGCGCGTGGACCGAGCGCTCCAGCACGGTGCCGAGCAGCGGGCCCTGGGCGCCGGTGTCGGAGGTCGAGCCGTTCTCCTCGTGGTCGAACGCGGCCAGCACCGGGATGAAGCCGAGGTCGGCCGAGCCGGCGACGGCGGTGAGCGCGGCGGTGCCGGCGTGCACCGAGACCAGGTTGTCGAGCCGCGGGCCGGCCAGCAGCTCGCGGTCCTTGCCCAGGTAGGCGGGCGGCTCGACGCTGTGCGCCATCAGGTCCCAGGCGACGACCTCGGCGGCCGGCAGCCCGGCCTCGGCGGCCAGGAACTCGATCAACTCGCCCTCGCGCGGGCGGCCGATGCCCCACAGCGGCGTCATGTGCCGCTGCCGGTCCAGCTTGAGACCGTCGTTGACGGAGCGGTCCAGGTGCACGGCCAGCTGCGGCACCCGCAGCAGCGGCCGGTCGACGTTCACCAGCACGGCGCGGCCGTCGCGCAGCGTGAGCCGCCCGGAGAGCCCGAGGTCGCGGTCGAGCCACGTGTTGAGCAGGGTGCCGCCGTAGATCTCGACGGCGAGCTGCTTCCAGCCGGCCCGGCCGGTGTCGGGGACCGGCTTGATCCGGAGGTTGGGGGAGTCGGTGTGCGCGCCGAGGATGCGGAACGGCGTGGCCGGGGTGGCGCCCTCCGGCACGTACCAGGCGATCAGCGCTCCGGCGCGCTGCACGTAGCGCCCGCCCGCGGCGCCGTCCCAGGCGGCGGTCTCCTCGACCTGCCGGAACCCTGCCTTCTCCAGCCGCAGCGCGGCGTTCGCCACCGCGTGGTAGGGGGAGGTCGAGGCCGCGAGGAACCCCATCAGGTCGTCGGTGTGGGCCAGGTCGAACGGAGCGCTCATTCCCTCAGCATACGAAGCCGCCGCCCGCCTGGCCCGGTCTCGTCCCGCATTGTCGCCGGTGTCACTGGCGTAGCGCGTCGAGCGCCTCCCGCAGCTCGGTGTGGTCCACGTGGCCGTACTTCTCCTGCGGCCCGGTGCCAGCCACCCGGTCGCGGTGCTCCTCGGCCGCCGCCAGCACGGCCTCCCTGGCCGGGCCGTAGACGATGCCGTTGTCCAACTCGGGCGGGGTGTACACGGTGCCGCGGTCGATGAAGTCGGCGACGCCCGCGCTGTCCTCCCACTGCTGGCCGAGCAGCCGCCCGGTGAACTCCCGGTCGGAGAGCAGGTCGTTGGCGGTGTCGCGGTTGTTCGCGGCGCCGGCGAGCAGGCCGCCGCTGCCGGTGTTCTCGACCACGTGCTCGGGCTCGAAGTCGAACCACAGGAACTCGTCGGGCTCGTACTGCCGGCTGGAGCGTTCCTGGACGTCCAGCGCGACGTTGGTCAGCCGCCGGGTGTTGCCGTCGTCGGCGGGCACGGTGGTGTGGGTGAGGAGCTCGCCGAAGCCGTTGTAGTCGGCCAGGGCCTCCCGGAAGGCCTCCGAGTCGGGCTCGTTCTCGAACAGCGGTCCTTCGAGCTGCGCCAGGTAGGGCGTGACGGCGGCCAGCGCCTCGCGGCGGTGCGGCGCCTCCGGGTCGGGCACGGCGATGTCGTGGTTGAGCAGCATCATGACGCCGTTGCCGACCGCGGCCCTGCCACGGGTCAGCCGCTGCGCGTCCGTCTCGGAGAGGCCCTCGGTCGGCAGGTTGCCCAGCATAGCGAGGGTCTCGGCGTCCAGCGAGGCGAAGAACTCGTCCAGGTAGCGGCTCTCGCCCTCGCTCAGCGGGCGCGGGTCGGTGATCGGGACGCGGGACATCACGTCGTGGGCCATGGTGCCGAGGGTCCTGGTGTAGTACTCCACCATCTCCGGGTCGCCGCCAAGCAGCAGGGTCTCCTTCAGCCCCTGGGCCGCGAACCTGGCCATCTCCGGGCTGGTCCACAGGGCCAGCGGCCCGGCGGTGACGTCGTACCCGAGATCGTCGAGCTCCTGCCCGAACCGGGTGAGCAGGCCGCGGTACTCGTCGATGTCGAAGCTCATGGAGGAGTGCGCGTACTGGGCGTCCTCGGCGGCCTGTTGGAGGTACCGGCCGCGGATCTCGGCGGCGAGCTCGGCGTCGTCGGGACGCCCCTCGTCGGTGTACTCGACGGTCTGCCGCTCGCCGCCCACCCAGTACGTCAGGTTGGTGCGTTCCTCGTACTCGGCCTGGGCCGAGGCGAGGTGCTCCGCGTATCTGAGCTCCAGGTAGTCGACGATCATCGACCGCACGTCGAGCTCGGTGTCGGTCGCCGCCCGCATGGCGCGGTCGAGGTAGCGCGAGACCTCCTCCATCTCCGCGCCGTTGCCGGCGAGTTCGGCGGCCGTCCGGCCGTCCCGGTCGCCGCCGTCCACCAGGGTCTCGCCGTCCCGGCCGCCGGAACCCTCGGCGATCTCGGTGGCCCGCTCCGCCAACTCCCCGGCGCCGGCCGCCTCCCCGGCGGCCTGGTGGTACACGCGGGCGGTCTCACCCATCGCCTCGGGGTCGATCTCCGCGGAGAACGCCCGCTGCAACTGCCAGGGTTCGACCTTGGCCGCCGCCTCGACCTCGTCCCGGGTGAACGTCAGCTCGGCCATCCCGCCACCTCCGTTTGCGGATTTGCTGGCTGAACGCTAGGCAGCCCGCCCCGAGGTGTCCACGCCAAGCGATCTTTTCTGAGCGCAACTTGAGGCTCACCCGCGTAGACCGCGCGACATCAGCGCGTAGGCGGCCCCGCCGACTCGAACCGGGCCCGGAGCGCCGCCGCCCGGGCGCGGTGCCGCCGGGCCTCCTCCGGCTCCTTCTCGTCGAGCGCGGCGGCCAGGCCGTCCAGGGCGGCGGCCTCGTGCCAGGGGTCGCCCACCTCCGCGTGGACGGCCGCCGCCTGCCGACAGAACGCCGCCGCGTCCTCGTCCCGCCCGAGCCGCCGGTACACCTCGCCCGCCCCCTGCCAGGCCAGCGCCTCGCGGTTCCGGTTGCCGAGGCGCCGGTGCACGGTGGCCGACCGCTGGTACGACTCGAGCGCCTCACCGAACCGCCCGGCGGCCCGCTGCGCGTTGCCGAGGGTGATCAGCCAGTAGGCCTCGCCGATCGAGAAGCGGAGGTCGAGGGCGATGTCGACGGCGCGCTGCGCCGAGTCCAGCGCCTCCGCCAACTGGCCGCTCTCGCGCCGGATCTCACTGAGCACGCGCAGCGCGTTGCCCTCGCTGCGGCGGTCACCGAGCTCACGGAAGGCCGTCAGGGCGCGCTCGACATCCTCGCCGGCCAGCGTCAACTCGCCGGCCTCGTAGCGGGCTTGCCCTCGGTTCGCGAGGGCGTTTCCGGCGCCGTGACTGTTGCCGAGACCTTCGTGCAGGGCGATGGCCTGGGAGAACAGATCATCGGCGGCCGAGAGGCGGCGTTGGTGGAAATGGTTGAGCCCGACGAGGTTGAGCGAGGCCGCCTCTCCCTCCCGGTCGCCGAGCTCACGTCGGATGCCTAGCGCGCGCCGGTGGCACTCCAGGGCCTGGTTCAGCCGATTGACCCGGCTGTGGCTCATGCCGAGCCCGGTCAACAGCAGGCTTTCGCCCGCGCGGTCGCCGACTCTTCGGGCGGCGTGGAGCCCGATCTCGCCGGCTGGCGACCAGGCGTCGCTGTGCGCGGAGGGCGCTTCGATGAACTTCGTGACGGCGGCCAACTGCCAGGCATGTCGGTCGAGTCCGGCCTCGTCGGCGGTGCGGATCGCGCTCAGGAGGTTGGCGTACTCGCGCTCGCCCCAGTCCATCGCCGCGTCGTAGTCGGGTAGCGGGAGTGGCACGACGCCGGTCGCCGGCGGCGTGAGCGGCAGCCGGGCCCTCGGCGGGTCGAGCCATCCCTGCGCGGAGTCGGCGGTGTGCAGATACCAGTCGAGCACCCGGCGCAGCGCGAGCTTCCGCTCCTCGGCCGGCTCGTCGCGCTGGGCCTGATCGGCGGCGTAGGCCCGCAGTAGGTCGTGGAACTCGTAGCGGTCGGGGGCGGTCTGCTGGAGCAGATGCGCGTCGGCCAGTGCGGTCAGCGCCTGGCGGGTCCTGGGGACGCTGCTGCCGGCGAGTGCCGCGGCCCCGTGGAGGCTGAACTCGGGGCCGGGATGCAGACCGAGCAACCGGAAGAGACGGGCTGCCGAACTGGGTAGGGCGCGATAGGACCAGGCGAAGACGGTCCGCACCGCGCCCGTGTCCTCGCCGTCGCCGGTGCTCAGAGCGTCCCACAGCGTGGACTCGTCACGCAGCTCGGCGATCAGGTCGTCCAAGCGCAGGTGTGGGTAGCTGGCGGCCCGCTCCGCGGCGATGCGGAGGGCCAACGGCAGGTGGGCGCAGAGCCTGGCCAGCTCGGTCAGCTTGTCGGCGTCGTCCTCCGGCCGATATCCGGCGGTGACGGCGCGTAGCAGTGAGACCGCCTCAGGTGCGGGGAGGGTCCCGAGGGTGAGGCGGTGGGCGCCGTCGCGTATGGCGAGGCCGGGAAGGCGGCTGCGGCTGGTGACGAGTACCAGGCTGCCGGCCGAACCGGGGAGCAGCGGCCGGACCTGGCGGACGGTGGCGGCGTTGTCCAGGACGATGAGCACGCGCCGGTCGGCCAGCACCGAGCGGAAGAGCGCGGCGCTTGTCTCCTCGTCGACCGGGATCGCGCCCGGCGGGACGCCGAGCGCGGTGAGGAAGCGATGCAGTGTCTGCTGCGCGGTGACCGGCTCGTCGGGGTCGTAGCCACGCAGGTTCACGTACAGCTGGCCGTCCGGGAATCGCTCCTCGATCTGGTGGGCCCAGCGCAGCGCGAGCGAGGTCTTCCCGGCTCCGGCCGTGCCGGCGATCACGCAGACCGACACGACGAGCGGCTCGTCCCCGTCACCGGCGAGGATCGCGTCGAGCCGCTCGAGCTCAGCCGTGCGGTTGACGAAGCCCCTGATGTCGCCTGGGAGTTGGCGCGGAACGGGAGCTTCGGCCGATTCACCGTGAGTGCTGATGGTCCTGCTCCGTCCAGGCCGGAGGCGCGGGCAGCCGCACGACCTCACGCTTCACATAGGCCACCAGATCCTCGCCGGCCTCGTACAGCTCCCTGAGGAGGTCGGTCCAGCCCTCGACGAGCTCCGGGTCGGTGAAGCGGATGGCGCCGTCGGAGAGTCCTTCCTCCGTGTACTGCACGCTGTAGAGCGTCTGGCCGCCGATGGAGACCAACTCGGGCAGCGGCCCGGCGGCTTCCAGCGGGCCGATGTCCTCGACGTGCACCACGTGGACGGGGATGCCGCTCTCGGCCCGCACGCGCAGCGAGTTCAACTCCCACTGCACATAGGGGGTCAGGGGCCTCGCCACCACCCGAACACGGCGGAAGACGCTGCCGCGCCGTCGGTCGTCCTGAGCGAGCTCGACCAGGCCTGGTCGGGTCTCCTGGATCAGCCGCAGGGACTCGGCCCAGTCGCCTCGGCGAAACGCGTCCCAGCTGGGGTTGTTCCGCTCCAGGAAGTGCTGCCGGCGCTCCAACTTCCAGGAATCGAGGCCGCGGACCGCGTTTCTGCGCTCCGCGAAGTCCTGGTGGTAGTCGTCGAGCGACAGCCGCTCGCCGCGCGCGGGATCGAGGGCGAGAAGGGACACGTCAAGCATCGGGGATGTCTGCTTTCGCGGCGCTGAGCATCGTTCCCGGGATGACGACCAGCCGCTCGTCGGCGGCGAGCGTGACGCCCTCCGGGAGCCGGGAGCGGTAGTCGGCCGTGACGTCACGGCCGATCACCGCTATGTCGCCGTTGTCGAGCTGCCAGATGTCAGGGCAGTCGTTGTCGCCGTTGGTCACGCCCAACTCCTGCGGCGACTTGCCCAACCGCCGTGCGAATAACGCCGATGTGTCGGCGTTCCAGGGACGGGACATCGCTTCCCCCAATCAGGCGCGGACGCGTACCCATAGTACGAGGCGTGATTACGGTGAGCAACGTTCGCATTCGGCCACGTGACCGTGGATGGCAGAGAGCCGGCCCCCGGCGGCGTGGGAGTGCCGGGGGCCGGTGGTTCGGGGGGTGTGGCTAGAACGCGGCCTCGTCGAGGTCCATCAGGTGCAGGTCGGTGGTCTCGGCGACGGTGCGGGCCACGGCGACGCCGGGGAGGACGGTGGTCGCGAAGTGGCGCGCCGCGGCGATCTTGCCCGCGTAGAAGGCGCGGTCCTTCGCCGAGGCGGTCGGCAGCTTGGCGGCGGCCACGGCCGCGCCGCGCAGCAGCAGGTAGCCGACGACGACGTCGCCCGCGGCCATCAGGAAGGAGGTGGTGTTGAGGCCCACCTTGTAGAGGGAGCGGACGTCCTTCTCGGTGGCCGCCAGGTCGGTCAGCAGCACGCCGACCATGGCCTCGAGCTCGCCCACCGCGCGGCCGAGCTGGTCGAGGGCGTCGGCGAGGTCCTCCTGGCCCGGCGCGTCGGCGAGGAACTTCTTGATCTCCTCGGCGATCGCGGTCAGCGCCACGCCCTGGTTGCGGACGATCTTGCGGAAGAAGAAGTCCTGGCCCTGGATGGCGGTGGTGCCCTCGTAGAGGGTGTCGATCTTGGCGTCCCTGATGTACTGCTCCAGCGGGTAGTCCTGGAGGTAGCCGGAGCCGCCGAAGGTCTGGAGGGAGTGCGCGAGCTGCTCGTAGGACCGCTCGGAGCCGTAGCCCTTGACGATCGGCAGCAGCAGGTCGTTGATCGCCTCGTCGGCGCTCGCGTCCTCGCCGGCGTGCTGCTTGACGAGGATCGCGTCCTGCACGCTCGCCGTGTAGAGCACCAGGGACCGCATGCCCTCGGCGTACGCCTTCTGCGTCATGAGGGAGCGGCGCACGTCGGGGTGGTGGGTGATGGTGACGCGGGGCGCGGTCTTGTCGGCGAGCTGGGTGAGGTCGGCGCCCTGGACGCGCTCCTTGGCGTAGGCCAGCGCGTTGAGGTAGCCGGTGGAGAGGGTGGCGATGGCCTTGGTGCCGACCATCATCCGGGCGAACTCGATGATCTTGAACATCTGGCGGATGCCGTCGTGCTTCTCGCCGAGCAGCCAGCCCTTGGCGGGGGTGCCGTGCTGGCCGAAGGTGAGCTCGCAGGTGTTGGAGATCTTCAGGCCCATCTTGTGCTCGACGTTGGTGGCGTAGACGCCGTTGCGCTCGCCGAGCTCGCCGGTCTCCCAGTCGAAGTCGTACTTGGGGACGATGAAGAGGGAGAGGCCCTTGGTGCCGGGGCCGTGGCCCTCGGGGCGGGCGAGGACGAAGTGGATGATGTTCTCCGAGAGGTCGTGCTCGCCGGAGGTGATGAACCGCTTCACGCCCTCGATGTGCCAGCTGCCGTCCTCCTGGCGGACCGCCTTGGCCCGGCCCGCGCCCACGTCGGAGCCGGCGTCCGGCTCGGTGAGCACCATGGTGGAGGCCCACCGCCGGTCCACCATCAGCTGCGCGATCCTGCGCTGCTCCTCGGTGGCCTCGTCGTAGAGGACCCGGCCGAAGGTGGGGCCCGAGCCGTACATCCAGATGGCCGGGTTGGAGCCCAGCACGTTCTCCCCGGCCGCCCAGATGAGGGAGCGCGGCGCGGTGAGGCCGCCCAGCTCCTCGCCGATGCTCATCCGCCACCACTCGGCGTCCATGTAGGCGTCGTAGCTCTTCCGGAACGACGCGGGCACCGGCGCGGTGTGGGTGGCCGGGTCGAAGACCGGCGGGGTGCGGTCGCCGTCCTCGTAGGACGCGGCCAGCTCGTTCTCGGCCAGGCGCGTGATCTCGGCGAGCATGTCCCTGGCGGTCTCGGCGTCCGTCTCGGCGAAGGGGCCGGTGCCGTACACGGCGCCGCGGCCCAGCACCTCGAACAGGTTGAACTCGATGTCTCGGAGATTCGACTTGTAGTGCCCCATGGCGAACGACTCCGTATGTGGTGGGAGAAAGGCTCTTACCGGCAGGTAACCACCAATCATGCTACCCACGGGTAATAAGAAGCAAGCGGAAACCGGTCAAGTGTGAGTCAGTAGGCTTTCCACTCATGTACGGCTACGACAACCAGTCCGCCTACGCGGGTCAGCAGCAGCCCTACGGGGTCCAGCAGCAGCCGCTCGCCGGCTACGGCGGGCAGCAGCTCTATCCGGAGCAGCCGCAGCCTGCCGCGCCGGCCGCCCCGCCACCCGCGCCGCCGTCCCTGGCGGACGCGCTGCGCGCCTACACCTCGGGGGCGATGTCCAGCGAGGAGTTCCACGACATCTTCCTCGGCGCCAAGATCTACTGCCCGCGCGGCGAGAACCCGGGCTTCCTCGCCCTGCACAACACCCAGCAGCCGGTGATCCCGCTGTTCACCTCGCTCAAGGAGCTGCGGCGCTACGCCGGCAAGGAGTCCCGCTTCTTCACGGTCACCGGCGGCGAGGTGCTCGACCTGCTGCCCACCGGCTACGGATTCGCGCTGGACATGGAGGGCGAGCACCGCCTGGTGCTGGACGCCAAGTCCGTCGAGGAGATGGTCGACTACACGATGCGACGGATGTACGGCTGACGGCGCCCGCTGGCGCGGGAATGCCACCCCCTCGACTTCTGTTGAGCGTTCAACTACTCTGAGGTCAGTCGTCGAGGAGGCTCGTCATGCCAGCGATCACCGTTGACAACCCGCTCACCCTGCCGCGCGTCGCCGCACCCGCGGCGACCGCCGTGGCCCGCCCGGTCCGCGCCGTCTCCACCGCGCCCACCGGCTTCGAGGGCGAGGGCTTCCCGGTCCGCCGCGCCTTCGCCGGGATCAACTACCGCAACCTCGACCCGTTCATCATGATGGACCAGATGGGCGAGGTGGAGTACGCGCCCGGCGAGCCCAAGGGCACGCCCTGGCACCCGCACCGGGGCTTCGAGACGGTCACCTACATCATCGACGGGATCTTCGACCACCAGGACAGCCACGGCGGCGGCGGGAGCATCACCAACGGCGACACCCAGTGGATGACGGCCGGCTCCGGACTCCTCCACATCGAGGCGCCGCCGGAGCACCTGGTCGTGTCGGGCGGGCTCTTCCACGGGGTCCAGCTGTGGGTGAACCTGCCGGCCAGGGACAAGATGATGGCGCCGCGCTACCAGGACATCCGCGGCGGCAGCGTCAAGCTCCTCACCTCCCCCGACGGCGGCGCGCTGCTGCGCGTCATCGCCGGCGAGCTCGACGGCCACCAGGGCCCCGGCATCACCCACACCCCGATCACCATGGTCCACGCGACCCTGGCCCCGGGCGCCGAGGTCACCCTGCCGTGGCGGGAGGACTTCAACGGCCTCGCCTACGTGCTCGCCGGACGCGGCTCGGTCGGCGCGGAGCGGCGCCCGATCCAGCTGGGGCAGACCGCCGTCTTCGGCGCCGGCGGTTCGCTGACCGTCCGCGCGGACGACAAGCAGGACGCGCACACCCCGGACCTGGAGGTCGTCCTCCTCGGCGGGCAGCCGATCCGGGAGCCCATGGCCCACTACGGCCCGTTCGTCATGAACACCCGCGAGGAACTCCAGCAGGCATTCGAGGACTTCCAGAAGGGCCGGCTCGGGACCGTCCCGGCCGTGCACGGGATGACCGAGGGCGGTCTTTAGGGGCTCGCGCGGGCCGGACCTGAACGGGCGGGCGGGCGGCCCGCCGCGCCGGCTAGATTCGATGGCATGACCACGCACGACCAGCCGATCAGGCCCATATCCACCGCCCCGCCGACCGACGTGGACGTCGCGATCGTCGGCGCCGGCCTGATGGGCTCGGCCGCCGCCTGGGCCGCCACCCGGCGCGGCCGGTCCGTCGCGCTCCTCGAACGGTTCGCGATCGGCCACGACCACGGCTCCTCGCACGGCAGCGCCCGCATCGTGCGCCGCGCCTACGCCGACCCGCTCTACGTGCGGCTGACCGGCCGGGCCATGGAGCTGTGGCGCGAGCTCGAACAGGACGCGGACGCCCGGCTGTTGCGGATCACCGGCGGCGTCGACCACGGCCCCGGGGGCGAGCCGGGGGCGGTGGCGGCGGCGCTCGCCGCGTGCGGCGTCGCACACGAGACGCTGCCGGCGGCCGAGGCCGAACGACGTTGGCCCGGGCTCCGGTTCGAGGGCCAGGTGGTGCACCAGCCGGACGCCGGCACCGTGGACGCGGCGGCCGCGGTGGCCGCGTTCGTCGACCTCGCCGGCCGGCGAGGCGCCGACGTGCGCGCCGAGACGCCGGTCGACCGGATCGTGGTCGAGGGCGAGGACCGGGCCAGGATCGAGACCGCCGCCGGACCGCTGACCGCCCGCCGCGTCGTGGTCGCGGCCGGCGCCTGGACCGCCGGGCTGCTCGGCGAACTGCTGCCGCTCCCCCCGCTCACCGTCACCCAGGAGCAAGTCTTCCACTTCCCGCGCCGCGAGGCCGCGTCCGCGGACTGGCCGGTGGTGATCCACGACGGCGAGCTCTCGGTCTACAGCCTGGCCGGCGGCCGCGACGGCGGCCCGGGAAACGGGCGCAAGATCGCCGAGCACCACGGGGGCCGCGCCACCACCGCCGACACCAGGGACGGTCTTGTCGACCCGGCCGCCAGGGCACGCATCGTCGACTACGTGCGGCGCTGGCTGCCCGGGCTCGAACCCGAGCCGTTCAACGAGGCCACCTGCCTGTACACGTCGACGCCCAACGAGGACTTCCTCCTCGACCGCGTCGGGCCGCTCGTGGTGTGCTCGCCCTGCTCCGGGCACGGCGCCAAGTTCGCCCCGCTGATCGGCGAGCTCGCCACCGACCTCGCGGACGACCGTCCGTCGCCCGACCACCGGTTCACGCTGGAGGCGCACGCGGCCTTCCGGCCCTGAGCGGGCCCCGACACCGTCGGGGCCCAGACCACCGGCCCTGCGTGGGCCGGCCCTGCCGGGCCGAACGTCGGCTCACCGGCCCTCAAAGGGCCGCTCGCTGGCGCTCGTGGAGTTCGAACCAGGTGGTCTTGCCCATGCCGCGTGGCGCCGAGCCCCAGGCGTCGCACAGGGAGTCCATCAGCAGCAGCCCGCGCCCCGAGGAGGCCAGCTCGCCCGGCTCCCGCAGGTGCGGCAGCTGGTCGCTCGGGTCGCTGACCTCCACCCGCAGCAGCCGGTCGCCCGGCGGGCCGCTCAGCTCGGCGACCAGCAGCGCGTCCCCGTCGGTGTGCCGCAGCACGTTGCCCAGCAGCTCGGACAGCATCAGCACCGCGCCGAACACCCGCTCCGCGTCCCCCCACTCGTGCAGCATCGCGGAGAGCTCCCGCCGCGCCTGGGCGATCTTGGCCGGCTCGGACTGCCCCACCGAGAGCACCACCCGCCGCACCCGGGTGGCCTGCTCGGGCGGCCGCCCGCCGGAGCCCGGCGGGCGGCGCAGCAGCACCAGCGCGATGTCGTCCCGGTCCCCCTCGAGCAGCGGCGCGGGCGCCGCCACCCCGCTGGGCGGCACCCGTACGGCCGCCGCCTGCACCGACTCGATCACCGTGTCGGCGAGGTCGTCCAGGTGCAGCCCGCTCAGCCCGCGCAGCGTCGAGCCGAGCCGCGCCCACCCCACGTCCAGGTCGCCGTGGCCGGTCTCGACCAGGCCGTCCGTGCACAGCAGCAGGATCTCGCCCGGCTGGAGGTTCAGCCGGGTCGTCGGGTAGTCGTCGCCGACCGCGTCCACGCCGCCGACGCCGAGCGGCAGCCCGCCGGCCGTCGGCCGGGTCAGCAGCGTGCCGTCGGGCAGCACCATCCCCGGGTCCAGGTGGCCGGCCCGCGCCACGTCGAGCGTGCCGGTCGGCGGGTCCACCTCCAGGTAGAGGCAGGTGGCGAACCGCGGGTCGTCCTGCCCCGCGTCGCCGCTGGTCAGCGCGGAGAGGAAGCGGGAGGCGCGGGAGAGCACCGCGTCCGGCCGGTGCCCCTCGGAGGCGTAGGCGCGCAGCGCGATCCGCAGTTGGGCCATCACGGCCGCCGCCCGCACGTCGTGCCCCTGCACGTCCCCGATGACCAGCGCCACCCGCCCGGACGGCAGCGGGATGACGTCGTACCAGTCGCCGCCGACCCGCAGCCCGCCGCCGGTGGGCACGTAGCGGGCGGCCACCTGCATGCCCGGCACGACGGGGCGCGCCGCCGGGCGCATGGTGTGCTGGAGGTCGGCGGCCAGCTCGCGCTCGGTGTCCTGCAGGAAGGTGCGGGACAGCGCCTGGGCCAGCAGCCGCGCCAGCGTGGAGAGCATGGCGCGGTTCTCGACGGTGAAGTCCACGTGGTAGGTGAACGCCACCAGCCAGGACCCGATGATCCGGCCGGCCACCACCAGCGGCAGGTAGGCCCAGGACGCTCGGTTGTACCGCTCGATGACGGGCCAGTAGCGCGGGTAGCGCTCGGCGTACTCCTCGGGGGTGCTCAGATAGATGGCGCGCCCGGTGCGCAACACCTCGGCCGCCGGGTAGCGGGCGGTGATGCTCATGGGGAAGCCGAGGTCGGTGGTGTCGATGGGGGTGCCGTGGTACTCGGCCAGCCAGACCCGGTCGCCCTCCCGGGAGTAGATGGCGATCCCGTCCGGCGAGAAGCCCGGCATGGCCAGGGCCGCCGTCACCCGCAGGACCTCCTGCGTGGTGCCGGCCTCGGACAGCGCCTGCCCGGCGTCCAGCACGAACGCCTCCCGCGCCCGCTCCCACTCCCAGTCGGCCTCCCCGCCGGGGGCGTGGTGCGCGCGCTCGCCGTCCCCGTCGAGCAGCACCTCGACCAGGGTGCCGGCGAGGCCCTCGCCCGCCACGTGGTTCACCCGCAGGCGCAGGGTGCGCAGCAGCTCGCCCTGCTCGTCCACCACCCGGAACTCGACCTCGGCGATCCGGCCCTCGGAGCGCTCCAGCGTGATGGCGCGCTCCATCTCCATCCAGTCGTGGATGGGGATCCGGGACCTGACGGCGGCCTGCGAGAGGGTGGCGGGCTCGGCGGCCAGACCGAGGAGCGCGGCCGCCGTCGCGTCGAGCACGGCCACGCCGCGGACGTCATCCCAGACCCAGAGGCCCGTCCCGGAGGCGGCCAGCACGTCCTCGGTGCGCACAGTGACCCATCGTATTCCGGTTTGGTGGGTTATGCCGCACCGCGTCGGGCAGGCGGGGAAACGGGGCGAGCGGCCCCGTAACGCGACGGTAGTCTGAGAGGCCGTTCCCACACACGACCAACGATCTGGATGAGCGATGCATCGGTACCGGTCCCACACCTGCGGTGAGCTGCGCGCCACCGACATCGGCAAGGACGTCCGGCTGTCGGGCTGGCTGCACAACCGGCGGAACCTGGGCGGCATCCTCTTCGTCGACCTGCGCGACCACTACGGCATCGTGCAGCTCGTCGTGCGTCCCGGCTCGCCCGGCTACGACGCGGTCAACGAGCGGCTGAGCTCGCTCGCCAAGGAGACCGTGGTGCGGGTGGACGGCAAGGTCGTCGGGCGCGGCGCGGAGAACGTCAACCCCGAGCTGGGCACCGGTGAGATCGAGATCGAGGTCGGCGAGGTCGAGGTCCTCGGCGGCGCCGAGCAGATCCCGTTCACCATCAACGCGGAGGACGGGGTCAACGAGGAGCGCCGCCTGGAGTACCGCTTCCTCGACCTGCGCCGCGAGCGCATGCACCGCAACATCATGCTGCGCAGCCAGGTCATCTCCGCGATCCGCCGGAAGATGACCGACCAGGGCTTCACCGAGCTGGCCACGCCGATCCTCTCGGCCACCTCGCCGGAGGGCGCCCGCGACTTCCTGGTGCCGTCCCGGCTGCACCCGGGCACCTTCTACGCGTTGCCGCAGGCGCCGCAGCAGTTCAAGCAGCTGCTGATGATCGCCGGCTTCGACCGGTACTTCCAGATCGCGCCCTGCTTCCGCGACGAGGACGCGCGGGCCGACCGCTCGCCAGGCGAGTTCTACCAGCTCGACATGGAGATGAGCTTCGTCGAGCAGGAGGACGTCTTCCAGGTCATCGAGAAGGTGATGACCGAGCTGTTCGAGGAGTTCGGCGGCGGGCGGCATGTCACCTCGCCCTTCCCGCGGATCCCGTTCCGCGAGGCGATGCTCAAGTACGGCTCGGACAAGCCTGACCTGCGGGCCAGGCTCGAACTGGTCGACGTCTCCGAGGTGTTCGCCGGCTCGGGCTTCAAGGCGTTCGCGGACAAGCACGTGCGGGCGCTGGCCGTGCCGGACACCGCCGACCAGCCGCGAAAGTTCTTCGACCAGCTGGGCGCCTTCGCGGTCTCGCTCGGCGCGCAGGGCCTGGCGTGGGTCCGGGTCGGCGAGGACGGGCGGACGCTGACCGGCCCGATCGCCAAGTTCCTCACCGAGTCGGACGTCACGGCGCTGCTGGCCGCCGTCGGCGCGACCGCCGGCACCTCGATCTTCTTCGGGGCCGGCGACTTCGACGAGGTCTCCAAGATCATGGGCGCGGTCCGGGTGGAGGCCGCCAAGCGGGCCGGCCACTTCGAGGAGAACGTCTTCCGCTTCTGCTGGATCGTCGACTTCCCGATGTTCGAGCGGAACGAGGACACGGGCGCGATCGAGTTCTCGCACAACCCGTTCTCCATGCCGCAGGGCGGCCTCGAGGCGCTGAACAGCAAGGACCCGCTCGACGTGCTGGCCTGGCAGTACGACATCGTGTGCAACGGCGTCGAGCTGTCCTCGGGCGCGATCCGGAACCACGAGCCGGACATCATGTACCGGGCGTTCGAGATCGCCGGCTACAGCCGGGAGGACGTGGAGCGCGAGTTCGGCGGCATGCTGCGCGCCTTCCGCTTCGGCGCCCCGCCGCACGGCGGCATCGCGCCGGGCGTCGACCGCATCGTGATGCTCCTGGCCGACGAGCCGAACATCCGCGAGACCATCGCGTTCCCCCTCAACGGCAACGCGCAGGACCTCCTGATGGGCGCCCCGAGCGAGGTCGGTGAGGCGCGGCTGCGCGAACTCCACATCGCGTTGCGGAAGAAGCAGTAGCCGCGGTGCGTGCGCGGCTCGCAGGCCCGGGTCACCGGCGCGCTCCGCGCGCCTGCTGCCCGGGTCTGTGGCCGTGTTGGTCTGCGGCCGTGTTGGTCTGCGCGGGGTCGTCCCTCCTCGTCGGCGATGGCTCGTCGGCGAGGGCGGCCGTCAGTAGTGGTAGCGGGCCTTGATGATCTTTACTTCCTTGTCGTCGGCTCGGTAGACGAGCCGGTGTTCGTCGTCGATCCGACGCGACCAGTAACCCGTGAGATCGCCCTTGAGCGGCTCGGGCTTCCCGATGCCGTCGAAGGGGGTGCGCTGGATCTCCGCGATCAGGCGCGTGATCCGCCTGGCCATCTTCCTGTCCGACGCGAGCCAGAACAGGAAGTCCTCCCAGCCGGCCGGGTCGAAGTTGACGTTCCTCACTCCTCGCCCCCGGCCATGTCTCGTAGCTCGTCGAGCGTCCTGGCGACTCCGGGCTCGCCCGCCCTGTCCCGAGCGATCGCTTCCATGAGCCGCTGAGCGTTGGCGGGAGAGCGCAGGAGATAGACGGTCTCCTGCCAGGAGTCATAGTCATCCGCGGCCATGAGAACGGCGTCCCCCGCCTTGGAGGTGATCCGCACCGGGTCGTGATCCGTGTTGACCCGTTCGATGAGTGGGAACAGACTCTTCCTCGCCTCGCTGGCACTGATACTCATGTGCTGTCCCTTCCGCATGGACTCACCGGGTGGTACGAGACCATCGTACCGTAGTGGTACCGGATTCCGGTACCACTGCGGCGGTCGCTCCGGCAGCGAGCTGCGCGAGGAGACGGGCCTGGCCGCGTTGACGGCCGAGCTCATGGCTGGGCGTGTGCCTGCTGATCCCGTTCAACTTCCCTGGCACCACTGAGGGCCGGTGAAGACCGGTATGCCGGGGTCGCCCCTGAGCGGAGCCACGCGTCAGCCGAACAGCCGACCGTTTCTCACCGCGCGGAGGGTGCGGGAGTTCAACGCTCTCTGCCGCACCAAGCGCATCGGCAGGGGCGGCGCGTGACCAGTCACCGACGTCCGAGGGCCTCGGCCTCCGCCGTGACGCGAAGCGTCGTCCGTCGACGTGCCGACCGGTTCTTCGCGGCCACCGACGTCATGTACGGCTTCGCCATGGGCATGATGTTCGGCCCTGCTCCCTCTGGCTCTTCTCCCGTCTGTTTCCGTAGGAGGCACCGATACCGCGGATCGCCATGGACTGGTCAGCGTCACGCGGCGCGGACGGCGATGCCGGGGTAGGCCAGGATCAGGCCGGACCCGTCGTAGACGAGGCGGCAGGCGAAGTCGAACGCCGGGGCCGTGTAGTCGAG
The DNA here is from genome assembly GCF_042722465.1 of Streptomyces sp. NPDC127098. NCBI lineage: Bacteria > Bacillati > Actinomycetota > Actinomycetes > Kitasatosporales > Streptomycetaceae > Streptomyces > Streptomyces sp. NPDC127098. The sequence goes on along the minus strand of NZ_JBHXFJ010000006.1, from coordinate 66,404 downwards.
CCGCTGGTGTGAGCCCTCGTCCGGCACGCGGGCGTAGGTCTGCTCCAGCCGGTCGACGGTCAGGTCGAGCGCGCGGACATACGCCGCCGGAGCGTCCGACCGTGCGCCGACCGGCAGGGCGAGGCGGTGGGCCGGCAGGGCGTTGGTCATCGCCGAGGACTCCAGATCGACGTCGAGGCAGCCGTCCAGGTGCGGGGCGGCCACGCCGTCCACCCGCCAGCGCCCGGTGCCGGCGGCCTCCAGCACCGTCGAACGCGCCGCATCCGCCCTCGACCGTGACGTGATCCGCGCCCGTCGCGTCGTCCAGGTGGTGTCGAGGGTGATCGCGTAGTCGACGATCCAGCTCTCACCGTCCTCGACCGCCGCGGTGGACCCCTCGATGTCGTAACCCCCGTCGCGGCGCGGGCGGAAGAACGCCACCTCGAACCCCGACCGGGCGTCCTGGTGCGACCAGGCCGCCGACCGGGGAGGGGAGGCGAAAGTCATGCCCCATGCTCGCACGCCCGCCCCCTTCCGCGTGGAGTGCGGGAAGGGGGCGGGCGGGTGGGACGGAAAGGCCGGGCGTCAGCCTTCCGGCATCGCCGAGGAGTGGTGGTTGACGATCAGCCACTCGCCGGTCGCCGGGTCCTTCTCGTAGACGAAGGTGTAGCGGGCGGCCACGTCCCGCTGTTCGCCCGTCGCCGGGTCGGTCAGGTGGAAGGTGTACGCGCCGGAGTCCACCGCCGCGTTGCGCGCCAGGATGTCGACGTAGGACTCGTCGATCTCGCCGTTCGGGTCCTGGGCGAGGAAGTGCTCGAAGTAGTCGACGATGCCGTCGCGGTCGGTGCGTATCACGTTGGACAGCGTCGGCTCCAGGACCGCGTCCTCCGCGTAGCGGTCGGCGACGACCTCGGGGTCGCCGGTGGCCAGCGCCTCGTTCCACTCGACGAACAGGTCACGGATCTCCTGCTCGGTGGGCTGGTGGTGGGAGGCGGTGTCCTCGCTGGACTGGCCGGAGGCCGAGGCGGTCGCCGCCGCTCCGGCGGTGAGGAGGCCGGCGGTGATCAGGGCCGCGGCGCCAAGGGTGTGGCGCCCGGTAAAGGTGATCTTTCGCATGCGCCAAGAGTTCAACGCGTGCGGTCAAGGACGGGCATGTTCCGGTAAAGGAGCGTCAAGTCCCTTCTAAAGCTTGTCTCTTGCGATCCGAAGTGGTCGATTCCGCTGCGCCGCGGACATTCAGAGGTTGAACTCCGTTGGAGAGAGGTTCAACACCCCACACGCCTCACGCAGCACGGCGAGCTCGGCCTGGGCGAAGTAGCCGTCGGCGCCGGCGATCACCATGCCGGTCTGGATCACGGCCCGCGCCTCCATCGGCTTCTTGGCGACCTTGGCGATCTCCTCGAGCACCGCGCCGCGCCCGAACTGGGGGTTGGAGACCAGCTGGTCCACGTGCTTGTTGAACCGCTGGCGCAGCGTGTCGGCCGGGAAGTTCTGCAGGACCTCGTTGCTGACGATCAGCGACTCGACGCGCTGCCGCTCCGCCGCGTCCACCGTGCCGTCGGCGGCGGCGACCAGGGCGCAGATAGCCATGGAGGCGTCCCGGTAGCCGCCGCTCTTGAGCTCCGTCTTCATGGAGGCGAGCTGGGTCTTGAACACCCCGAGCAGCTGGGACCGCGAGCCGCCCGAGCCGGAGCCCCCGGAGCCCCCGGAGCCGGCGGGCCCGCCGTGGCCACCCGAGCCGCCGAAGCCCCCGAATCCGCCACCCGAGCGGCTCCCGGAGCCGCCCGAGCCGCCAGAGCTCCGTGACTGCTGGATCCCCTTCGCCGTGTCCTTGAGCCGGTCCCACATGGCCATCTCCCCGTCGTCGCTCTCGTATGGTCGCTTTCCGCGATCTCTCGCTCTCGCACCGTCAACGGTCGCCGTGGCCCGGGAGTTCCCAGTTCACCAAGAGTTCTTAAAGTCCCCTGGCCCGGAAGGTGCGCAGCCGCAGGCTGTTGGCCACCACGGAGACCGAGGAGAAGGCCATCGCCGCGCCCGCGAGCATCGGGTTGAGCAGGCCGGCGGCCGCCAGCGGGAGCGCCGAGACGTTGTAGCCGAAGGCCCAGAACAGGTTGCTCTTGATGGTGAAGAGCGTCTTCCTGGACAGTCGGATGGCGTCCGCCGCGGCCAGCAGGTCGCCGCGGACCAGCGTCAGGTCGCCCGCCTCGATGGCCGCGTCGGTGCCGGTACCCATGGCGAGGCCCAGGTCGGCGGTGGCCAGCGCGGCCGCGTCGTTGACGCCGTCCCCGACCATGGCGACCGTGCGGCGCTCGGCCTGGAGCCGCTGGACCACGGCGACCTTGTCCTCCGGCAGTACCTCGGCGATCACCTCGTCGATGCCCGCCTCGGCGGCCACCGCCCTGGCGACCTTCTCGTGGTCGCCGGTGAGCAGGATCGGCGTGAGCCCGAGCCCGCGCAGCCGGCGCACGGCCTCCGCGCTGGTCGGCTTGATGGCGTCGGCGACCTCCAGGACCGCCCGCGCCTCGCCGTCCCAGGCCACCGCGATCGCGGTGCGGCCGCGCTCCTCGGCCGCCGCCTTGGCCTCGGCCAGCGGTTCGGGCAGGGTCAGCGACCAGTCGGCCAGCAGCCGCTCCCGGCCCACGAGGACCGCGTGCCCCTCGACCACGCCGTGCACGCCGAGCCCCGGCACTCCTGTGAAGCCCTCGACCGCCGGGAGGGAGCCCGCGCGCTCGGCCGCCGCGTCGGCGACGGCGCGCGCGATCGGGTGCTCGGAGGCGTGCTCCAGGGCGCCGGCGAGCCGCAGCGCCTCCTCCTCGGTGACACCCTGGGCCGGGTGCACGGCCAGCAGCGACATCCTGCCGGTGGTCACGGTGCCGGTCTTGTCCAGCACGATGGTGTCGGCCCGGCGGGTGTTCTCCAGGACCTCGGGGCCCTTGATCAGGATGCCGAGCTGGGCGCCGCGTCCGGTGCCGACCAGCAGCGCGGTCGGGGTGGCCAGGCCGAGGGCGCACGGGCAGGCGATGATCAGCACGGCGACGGCCGCGGTGAACGCGGTGGTGAGGGTGGCGCCGGTGCCGAGCCAGAAGCCGAGGGTGCCGAGCGAGAGGGCGATCACGATCGGCACGAAGACGGCCGAGATCCGGTCGGCGAGCCGCTGCGCCGCGGCCTTGCCGTTCTGCGCGTCCTCGACCATCCGGGCCATCCTGGCCAGCTGGGTGTCGGCGCCGACCCGGGTGGCCTCGACGACAAGCCGGCCGCCGGCGTTGAGCGTGGCGCCGGTGACGGCGTCGCCCACGGCGACCTCGACCGGCACGGACTCGCCGGTCAGCATCGAGGCGTCCACGGCCGAGGTGCCCTCGACGACGACGCCGTCGGTGGCGATCTTCTCGCCCGGGCGGACCAGGAAGCGGGTGCCGACGGCCAGCTGCCCGATCGGCACGCGCTCCTCGCGGCCGCCCTCGCGCACTACCGTGACCTCCTTGGCGCCGAGCTCCAGCAGGGCGCGCAGCGCGGCGCCGGCCCGGCGCTTGGCGCGGGCCTCGAAGTAGCGGCCGGCGAGCAGGAAGGCGGTGACGCCGGCGGCGGCCTCCAGGTAGATGGCCGAGCCGCCGTCGCCGCGCTCGATGGAGAGCTCGAAGGGGTGGGTCATGCCGGGCATGCCGGCGTCGCCGAAGAACAGGGCCCAGCCGGACCAGAGCAGCGCGGCCAGGGTGCCGACCGAGATCAGGGTGTCCATGGTGGCGGCGCCGTGCCGCGCGTTGGTCCAGGCGGCGCGGTGGAACTGCCAGCCGCCCCAGACGACGGCGGGCGCGGTGAGGGTGAGCGAGAGCCACTGCCAGTAGTCGAACTGCCAGGCGGGCACCATGGCGAGCGCGATCACCGGGACGGCGAGGGCCGCGGTGACCAACAGCCGGTGGCGCAGCGGGGCGAGCTCGTCCGCCTCGGTCCCGGCCGGTGTCTCTGGCGTGGCCTCCTGCCTGGGCGGTGGTGGTGGCTCGGCGGTGTAGCCGGTGGCCTCGACGGTGGCGATCAGGTCGGAGACGGTGACGCCGTCGGCGAAGGCGACCCTCGCCTTCTCGGTGGCGTAGTTGACGGTGGCGGTGACGCCGTCCATCCGGTTGAGCTTCTTCTCGATCCGGGCGGCGCAGGAAGCGCAGGTCATCCCGCCGATGGCGAGCTCGACCTCGGAGGCCGCCGTGGTGTCGGTGGTCCCTGCGGTGGTGGGTGTGGTGGCTGTCATCCTCGATCACGTCTCCTCGGCGGCCCAGAATACCCCAGGGCGGTATGGTCGCCCCAGGTCTCCTGTATACCCCTAGGGGGTATTGTGGCGCAAGGTCGCCCCGCGGCTCGCCTGGTGATCAACGGGGATCTGCCGCAGGCTACGAAGCATGGACAGCGCTGACCCCGCCTCCCGCAGGCTCACGATCGACCGGTCGAGCCTCGTCCACCGGCTGCGCTACGCCGCGCGCAACCCCCGGCGCATAGGCCCCCACCTGCGCCGCGGCGCGCGCGACGCCTGGCTGCGCGCCCGGCACCGGGACCACGTCGCCTACTACCGCGCCGTGATGGCCTCGGACACCGCCCGCAGCCCTGAGGCGGCCGTCGGCAGCCGCGACCACGAGCGATGGCTGGCGTTGGGCAAGCTCCAGTTCGACTACCTCAGGGACCACGGCCTGGCCCCCGGGCACCGGATGCTCGACATCGGTTGCGGCAACCTGCGCGCCGGCTGGCGGTTCATCGACTACCTCGACCCCGGCGGCTACTACGGCATCGACATCTCGCCCGACATCCTCATCAGCGCCAAGGAGACGCTGAGCGGGCGCGGGCTCCAGGCCAAGCTGCCGCATCTCACGCTCACCCGCGACCTCACCTTCGACTTCCTGCCGTCGGGCCACTTCGACGTGGTCCACGCGCACAGCGTCTTCTCGCACTCGCCGCTCCCCGTCATCGACGAGTGCCTGGCCCACGTCGGCCGGATCCTGGCCCCCGGCGGCTTCTTCGACTTCACCTTCGACCGCACCGAGGGCCGCGAGCACCAGGTGCTGCGCGAGGACTTCTACTACCGCGCCGAGACGCTGACCGAGCTGGCCGCCGGGCACGGCCTGACCGCCCGGCTGATGGCGGACTGGGAACGGCTGCCCCACGGCCAGTCCAAGATCCGCGTGACCGCCGGGGCGCCGGGAGGCGCGCCATGACGGTGCCCCGCCCGCGCGTCGTCGTCCATCCGCCGCGTGCCGCCGGCGGCCGCCGCGTCACCGTGGCCGGCCAGGACCTGGGCGTGGCCCGCTCCCCGGTGGAGCTCATCGAGTTCCTCCGGCGCGCCGGCCTCGACCCCGACGAGGTGCTGCTCGAGGACGCCACCCTCATCGAGTGGCGCGGCGGCGGCCCCGAGGTGTGGACGGGCGGCGGCGCCGACCCGTTCGAGGGCTGACCGGGCCGGCCCACGCGGATTCACCGTCCTTCGGTCGCGGAAGCCGCCGCGAGATCGGATCTGGCGGCCGCCGCGCGGCATCTCGCGCCCCGAGGACAGATGAGTTTCCGCGTCGCCGGTGGTCCACCCATCGAGAACGGACCACCGACGGGCATGTCAGGGGATGGGGAGAGATGACCAAGCGAACAGCCGGTCCCGGGGGGACCGGGGCGGCGATCGAGACGTCCGGTCTCGTGAAGGTGTTCGGCGAGAAGCGGGCCGTGGACGGAGTCGACCTCACGGTGCCGGCCGGCACGGTGTACGGCGTGCTCGGGCCCAACGGCGCGGGCAAGACCACCACCGTCCGGATGCTGGCCACGCTGCTGCGGCCGGACGGCGGCGAGGCCCGCGTCTTCGGGCACGACGTGGCGCGCGAGCCGGACGCGGTGCGGGCCAGGGTGAGCCTGACCGGGCAGTACGCCTCGGTCGACGAGGACCTGACGGGCGCGGAGAACCTGGTGCTGCTCGCCCGCCTCCTCGGCCACCGCAAGCCGGCGGCGCGGGACCGCGCGGCCCAGCTGCTGGAGGCGTTCGGGCTGACCGAGGCGGCCGACCGGCAGACCAAGACCTACTCGGGCGGCATGCGGCGCCGCCTCGACATCGCGGCCAGCATCCTCAACACGCCGGACCTGCTCTTCCTCGACGAGCCGACCACCGGGCTCGACCCGCGCAGCCGCAACCAGGTCTGGGACATCGTGCGGGTGGTCGTCGCGCAGGGCACCACGGTGCTGCTGACCACCCAGTACCTGGAGGAGGCCGACCAGCTGGCGGGCCGGATAGCCGTGATCGACCAGGGCCGGGTGATCGCCGAGGGCACGCCGGGGGAGCTGAAGTCCTCGGTCGGCGCCGGCGCCGTGCACCTCAGGCTCCGCGACCCTGAGCAGCGGGCCGACGCCCGGCGGTTGTTGGCCAAGGTGCTGAACGCCCCGGTCCAACTGGCCGCCGACCCGCTGGCGTTGACCGCCCGCGTGATGCCGTCGGGCGCCGGCAGCACGGAGCCGGCCGAGCTGGCCGCGCGGGCCCTGGCCGAGCTGGCGGGCCAGGGGATCACCGTGGACGACTTCTCCCTCGGGCAGCCGAGCCTGGACGAGGTCTTCCTCGCCCTCACGGAGAAGAGCGGTGGCAGGAACAGCGACGAGAGCATGACCAAGGGGGCCGCAGCGTGAGCACCGTAGCCGACACCACCCAGCAGGGCACGCCGGGCGAGGCCGAGGAGGACGCCTACGTACCGGCGGCCGGCGCGCTGGCCGCAGTGCTCGCGTCGACCGAGTCGCGGCCGCCGCGGCCGAGCGCGCTCTCCGCGTCCGCCACCTTCGGCTGGCGCGCGATGCTGAAGATCAAGCACGTGCCCGAGCAGCTGTTCGACGTCACCGTCTTCCCGATCATGATGACGCTGATGTTCACCTATCTCTTCGGCGGTGCGCTGGCCGGCTCCACCAGCGAGTACCTGACCTATCTGCTGCCGGGGATCATGGTGATGAGCGTGATCATGACCACGATGTACACCGGCGTCGCCGTCAACACCGACATCCAGAAGGGCGTGTTCGACCGCTTCCGCTCCCTGCCGGTGTGGCGGCCGGCCGCCATGGTCGGCTACCTGCTCGGCGACCTGCTCCGCTACGTGCTGGCCTCGCTGGTGATCCTCGCCGTGGGCCTCGCCCTCGGCTACCGGCCCGACGGCGGGGTGCTCGGGGTGGCCGCGGGGATCGCGCTGCTGCTGGTCTTCTCCTTCGCCTTCTCCTGGATCTGGACGATGTTCGGGCTGCTGATGCGCTCCGAGAAGTCCGTGATGGGCGTCAGCATGATGGTCATCTTCCCGCTGACCTTCCTGAGCAACGTGCTGGTCGAGCCCGAGACCATGCCCGGCTGGCTGGAGGCGGTGGTGGACGTCAGCCCGGTCACCCGGCTCGTCGCGGCGGTGCGCGGGCTGATGGGCGGCGCGACGGACGTCGGCGAGATCGCCTGGGTGCTGGTCGCGAGTCTGCTGCTGGTCGCGGTCTTCGGCACCCTCACCATGCGCCTCTACAACCGGAAGTAGGTCCCTACGACCGGCCCTACAACCGGCTCTACAACCGGAAGGCGGTCTCGCGCGGCGGCCGGTAGGCGCAGACCAGGCCGGTGGAGACGGACTCCCGCAGGTGCGCGGCCAGCTCGGGATGCCGGTCGTCGAGCCGGCGCAGGGTGTCGCGGATCCGCGCCGTCACGGTCTTGCGGGCGCGCTCCGCCTGGTCGCCGAGCCGCCGGTCGCGCCGGCCGAGCCCGGCAGCCGCGCGCAGCTCGGCGAGCAACGCGGCCCGCTCGGCCTCCAGTTCGGCCGCCAGGTCGGCGTCGCCCAGCCGCCCGGCCCGGGCCGTCTCCGCGTCCAGGCGGTCCAGGCGCCGCCGGTACTCGGCCTTGGCCCGCTCGTCGAGCACCGGATCCCCGCCCAGCGGGGTGAACGAGCCGTCGGGACTCAGCAGTCGGGCGGCCGGCAGCTCGGTGCCCGGCTGGCGCAGCAGCCGGTGCAGGTCGTGCAGGCCCTTGGCGTCCGGCATGCGCGCGGTGCGGCCCGCGTACCGCAGCGTCCACACCGCGCCGTCGAAGCGGAACTCGTCGGCTGGCGGGGCCGGCTCCGCCGGGTCCCGTTGCCCGGTCGAGGCGCGCAGCGCGGCCAGCCGGTCCCGGAGGTGGGCCATGCCCAACTCCTCGGCCTCGCCCGCCACCTGGTCGAGCAGCGCCGCGGCGGCCGCCGGGTCGCCCGGCCCGCCGCGGCCGAGCAGCGCGGCCGCGAGCCCGGCCCGCGCCTCGGCCGCCCAGGCCCGCGCCCCCATCCGGTCGGCGGAGTCGGCCGCCGCCGTGTAGCCGTCGACGGCGGCCGGCCAGCGCTCGGCCGCCGCCTCCACGCCGGCCGCCCACAGCGCCGCCGGGCCGCCGACGTCCAGGCCCCACAGCGAGACCAGCCACTGTCCGAGGTGCGGCGCCAGGGCTGCCCTGGCCGCCGCGATCAGCCCGGGATCGCGGGTCGCGGCGGCGGCCTGCGCCTGGAGGCGCAGTGCCAGCGGCCGCATGCTGATCGGGTAGCGCTTGCCGGCCACCGTCCGCCACAGCCGGGCCACGCCCGCCGCGTCGCCCCGCTGGGCCGCGGTGATCCCCTCCAGCAGCTCCCGGTACGCGTGGTCGTCGCCACCCAACTCACCGTGTAGCGCGTCCAACTCGGCGAACCGGCCACGTCCGAGCAGCATCGCCCAGCGCAACTGGCGCAGGAAGTAGTGGCGTTCGCCGTGCCCTGGGTGATCCCTGGTCAGCGCGAGCACCCGGCACAGCAGCTCGTCGGCCGCCGTGAACCGGCCCTGGAAGACGGCGATCACCAGCTGGTCGACGAGGGCCGAGAACCGGTAGCGGGGCGGCGCCGCCTCCGGCACGCCGGCCACGAAGTCCCGCAGCTGGTCGAGGAAGCGTGGATCGTCGCGTTCCAGCAGCGCGACCCAGCGGAACGACTTGGCGAGGTGTTCGAGGTCGGGGTCGCCGGTCCGATGGGCGAGGGCGATCATCTCGTCGGTGAGCGCCTCGCGCTCCGGCGCGCTGCCGGGCCCCCAGATCGCGTCGTGCCGGGCCATCAACGCGAAGGCCAGCGCCTCGTCGTCCCCGGAGCGCCGGGCCGACACGGCGGCGCGCACGGCGAGTTCGGCGGCCATCCGTTGCCGGACCGCGGCCTGGTCCGCCGGCTCGGCGAGCTCGTCGGGTGCCGGCGCGTCGGCATCGCGCTCCCCGGCGACCACCCGGCGCCACGCCTCGCGCAGCAGCTCGCCGCCGAGCGAGGTGGACGGGCCCAGCGGCTCCCCTTCGCCACAGGCCCAGTGCGCCGCGAGGCCGACCCTCGCCAGCAGCGCCTCGTCGCCCAGGGCCCGGGCCTCGGCCGCCGCCTCCCGGTAGATCCGGCCGGCGGCCGCCGGGTCGCCGGTGTGCTGGAGCTCGGCCGCGTAGGAGAGCCCGATCCGCACCCGCCGGCGCGGATCGACGCCCGCGGCCAGCACGTGGGCCCGGCGGTAGTGGCCCACCGCCTCCTCGAACGACAGCCGCCGCACGGCCTCGACGGCGGCCTGGGTCAGCAGGTCGAGCGCCAGGGCCGGGGCCAGCTCGGGCCCGGCGAGGTGGGCGTGCCTGGCCAGGTCCGCGGGCACCATCAGCTCGGCGACGCCGGGCGAGCCGGCCAGCGCCTCGGCCACCGCGGCGTGCCGGCGACGCCGCTCCGGCTCGTCGAGCACCTCATAGAGCGCCTCCCGCACCAGGTCGTGGGCGAACGCCTGGCGGTCGCCGCGGCCGGGCGCCACCAGGCGGGCCGCCATCGCCTCGGCGAGCAGCCTGGCCACCTCGTGCGGCGGCTCGGCACGCACCGCGGCCAGCACCCTCGGATGGAACTCGCGGCCCAACACGGCCGCGTCGGTGAGCAGTTCGACGACCGGCCCGGGCAGCGGCGCGAGCCGCCGGCGCACCGCGTCGAGCACCCCGGGCGGCACCAGGGCCGGCAGCCCGGCCCCGGCGCCGTGCCACAGGCGCGCGGTCTCCTCGACGAAGAACGGGTTTCCGCCGGTGCGCCGGTGTACCTCGGCGGTCAGCGCTGGGTCCGGCGCCGCTCCGGTGGTGCGGGCGATCAGGGCCCCGGTGTCGGCGACGTCGAGGCCGGTCAGCGCGAGCGCGGTCGCCTTGGCGCGCAGCGGCAGCAGCAGCTCGCCCACCGGATGTCCTGGCGCGGTCGCCGCGGTGCCCACGTCCCGGTAGGTGCCGATCAGCAACAGCCGTTCGAACCAGGTGTGGTGGGCCGCGAGCAGCCGCAGCGAGGCGGCGTCGGCCCAGTGCAGGTCGTCGAGCGCCACCACGACGGGCCGCCCCTGGGAGGCGGCGACCAGGGCGCTGGTCACGGCGTCGTGCAGCCGGAAGCTCGCGGCGCCCTCGGCGCTGTGGTCGACGGCGGCGGTGACCAGCGCGCCGGGGCCGGCCGCGACGCCGGGGGTCGGCTTCGGCGGGGACCCGGCGAACAGCGTGGAAAGACCGCCGCCGGCGGCCCGCTCCACCGCCGGCCAGCCCTCGGGGCCGAGCGCGCGGCGCAGCGCGCGGACGGCCTGGGTCCACGGCCAGTACCCCGGCGCGTTGTCCGACTCCCAGCAGGATCCGGAGAGCACCAGCGCGCCGCGCCGCCTGGCGGCCTCGGCCGCCTCGGTGACCAGCGCGGTCTTCCCGATCCCCGGCTCCCCCGTGACCAGCACGAGCCCGCCGTGGCTCGCCACGGTCCTGGCGATCTCGGCGTCCAGCACGCCGGCCGCGTGATCCCGCCCGATCAACCGTTCGAACAGCAGTGCGGTCCGTCCTTCCTTCCCCCGAGCCCCTGTACGAGGATGGCACAATGACCACTTCTCCGACCGCCCCCTCCGAGGCGGCAGGCCCGGCGACCCCGCGCGCCGTCGCGGACGCCTACGTCGAGACCCTGGCCGACCTCGACCCGCTCTACGGCACCAGCCTCGGCATCCGCCCCGGCGTCGCCGACCTCCCCGACTTCTCGCCCGAGGGGCGGGAGGCCCTGGCGGCGGCCCAACGCGCCACCCTGGCCGAGCTCGACGCGGCCGAGGCGGCGGCCGGCGGCCCCGGCGCCCTGCCGGCCGTCGAGCGAAGGGCCGGCCGGCTGCTGCGCGAGCGGCTGGGCGCGGTGCTCGCCGAACACGAGGCCGGCGAGGGGCTGCGGGAGGTCTCCAACCTCTTCTCGCCCGTGCAGCAGCTGCGTTCCGTCTTCCTGCTGATGCCGACCGAAACCCCCGACGACTGGGCGGTGATCGGGCGGCGACTGGCCAACGTGCCGGCCTCCCTGGCCAGTTACGCCGCCGCGCTGGCCGAGGGCGCGCGGCGCGGCCTGACCGCCGCGCCGCGCCAGGTGACCACCGTCGCCGGCCAGTTGGACACCTGGCTGGCGGCCGACTGGTACCGGGAGTTCGCCTCCGGCGGCCCCGAGGCGCAGCGGGCCGAGCTGACCGCGGCGGCGGCCAAGGCCACCGAGGCGCTCGCCGAACTGCGGGGCTTCCTGCGCGACGAGTACCTGCCGAAGGCCTCAGGCACCCCGGACGGCGTCGGCGCCGAGCGCTACCTCGTCGGCGCCCGCCGCTGGACCGGCGCCGACCTCGACCTCGGCGACGCGTACGCCTTCGGCTGGGCCGAGTTCCACCGGCTCGCCGACGAGATGCTGGCGGTCGCCGCCGAGGTGCTGCCCGGCGAGACGCCGCTGGCCGCGATGCACCACCTGGAGCACCACGGCGAGGCGATCGAGGGCGTGGACGCGATCCGCGACTGGCTGCAGAACCTGATGGCCGAGGCCATCGAGGCGCTGGACGGCCGGCACTTCGACCTGGCGCCGCCGGTGCGGCGCGTCGAGGCCATGATCGCCCCGCCGGGCAGCGCGGCCGCGCCCTACTACACGCGCCCCTCGCTCGACTTCTCGCGCCCCGGCCGCACCTGGCTGCCGACCATGGGGGCCACCCGCTTCCCGCTCTGGAACCTGGTCTCCACCTGGTACCACGAGGGCGTGCCGGGACACCACCTCCAGCTCGCCCAGTGGGTGAACGTGCAGGACCAGCTCTCCCGCTACCAGGTCAGCGTCGGCTCGGTCAGCGCCACCACCGAGGGCTGGGCGCTGTACGCGGAGCGGCTGATGGACGAGCTCGGCTTCCTCACCGACCCAGGGCGGCGGCTCGGCTACCTCTCCGCCCAGATGCTGCGTGCGGTGCGGGTCATCATCGACATCGGCATGCACACCGGGCGCCGGATACCGGCCGACGAGACCTTCCACCCGGGGGAGGTGTGGACGCCCGAGCTGGCCACCGAGTTCTTCGCGGCGAACACCGGCTGCGACGCGGCCTACACCGAGTCCGAGCTGACCCGCTACCTGGGCATGCCGGGCCAGGCCATCAGCTACAAGCTGGGCGAGCACGCCTGGGTCGCCGGCCGCGAGGCCGCTCGCGCGGCGGCCGGCGCGGACTTCGACGCCAAGTCCTGGCACATGGCCGCGCTCTCCCTCGGCTCGCTCGGCCTGGACGACCTGACCACGGAGCTGGCGACGCTCCGCTAGCCGCGGTGTGCTGGCCGCCGGGCTTGGCCGTGGCGTCAGGCGGGGCGGCTGCCGCCGCCGCGGACGACCAACTGGTCGAGGAGGCGTTCGGTGGCCGCCGTCACGGTGGCCACCGCTTCGTCGAACGCGGCCTGGTTGTGGGCGGCCGGCTGGCGGAAGCCGGACACCTTGCGGACGTACTGGAGGGCGGCGGCGCGGATGTCGTCTTCCGTGACATCCGGCGTGGCCGGCGGACGGAGCGTCTTGATGCTGCGGCACATGCGTCCAGTGTGCCGGGCGCCGCGAAGCGGCGTGCTCCGCCGGTGGGCCGACCCGCCGCGCGGCGGGTGGTGGCGTGGTTGGGTTTCCCCACCCGCCCGCCCTTCCGCGCTGTGCGCGGGGGCGATGGCGCGGCGCGTCGGGGCGTCGCGGTCTGTCGGTGGGGCAAGCCTCCGCGCCGGGGGCTCGTGCCGGTGCGCTTGCTCACCCGCGGCCCGCGCGGCGGCCGTGCGGTGCGTCGGGACGTCGCCGTCTGCCGGCGGGGCGAGCCTTCGTGTGGCGGGTGGTGGGGTGGTTGGGTTTCCCCACCCGCCCGCCCTTCCGCGCTGTGCGCGGGCACCTGTCCTCCACGCGTCTGCCTTGCCCACGGCGGCCGTGTGCGGGCGCCCCGGCGACCGGCGCGGCGCGTCGCCGTCTGGAGGGGGCGAGCCTCGGCGTCCCGGCGGTGGCGCTGGTGCGTTTGCCCCCCCACCCACCCGTCCTTCCGCGCTGCGCGCCCCCGTGGCCGCAGTGCGAGGCGCGTACTGTTGGCGCGGCTGCCCCGCGCTGCCGGCGCTGCGCGTCTGCCGCCGTGGTGTGGGCCACCCGGGCCGGCCCGCGGCGGCTCGTGCCGCGCCCCGGAGCCCGGCGCGGTGCGCCGAGGCGCCCTCGCCTGCGGGCGGAAGGTGTGACAGGCTGCCGGTCAGGCCGGCTTGCGGCGGCCGCGCCGTCGCCCGAGCCCGCGCGGCCAGCGCGTCGCCGCCGCGCAGCGGCAAGCCCGCCCAGGCGCTCGGCCCCGGCCGGCGCGCAGCGCCGCCGCGCCGCCGAAGCCCGCCCGGCCAGGGCCCCGCGCGTCATAGTCCACACACTCACCGTCATCGTCCACAGCGCCGGTCCTAGCATCAAAACGATTCACCCCCCACACAATCCGGACGGAGAATCCCATGCGCAGGACGAGCGCGCGATTCAGGCTGGGCAGTGCAGTGGCAGTGATGACAGCGGTGGTGACCCTCGGCGGGCTCACCGCGACGAGCGGAGTCGCGGCGGAGCCCGTCGAGACGGTCGCCGTCGGGACCCCCACCGGCTTCGGGCGGGCCACCACCGGCGGAGCGGGCGGCAGTGTCGTGACGGTGACGTCCGCCAGTGCCTTCGCCTCGGCGGCACAGAGCAGTTCCACCCAGGAGATCCGCGTCAGCGGCACGATCAACCTGTCGAGCATGACGCGGGTGACCTCCAACAAGACGATCATCGGCGTCGGCAGCAACGCCCGGATCACGGGCTACGGGCTGAACATCCGGCAGGCCAACAACGTGATCATCCAGAACATCACGTTCTCGGGCTCGGCCGACGACGGCATCAACATCGAGTACTCGACCAACATCTGGGTCGACCACAACAACTTCACCGGCCACAACGACGGCGCCCTCGACATCAAGCGGGCGTCGGACAACATCACCGTGTCCTGGAACCGCTTCTACGGACAGGACAAGAACAGCCTGCTCGGCCACTCGGACGACAACAGCTCCGAGGACTCGGGTCGGCTGCGGGTGACCTACCACCACAACTGGTACGACGGCACCAACCAGCGCAACCCGCGGGTGCGCTTCGGCAACCCGGTGCACGTCTACAACAACTACTACAGCAACATCGGTAGTTACGGCGTCGCCTCCACCACCAACGCCGGCGTGCTGGTCGAGGGCAACTTCTTCGAGAACACCGACGACCCGTTCCACCGGGGCGAGGGCAGCTCGCCCGACGGCGCGCTGGTGGCCCGTAACAACCACTTCGTCAACTCGGGCACCGGCGAGACCGGCGGCAGCGTCGCCGGCATCCCGTACAGCTACAGCGTCGACACCCCCTCGGGCGTCAAGTCCAGCGTGACCTCCGGGGCCGGTGTCGGCAGGATCTGACCCGCCCGACCCGGAACCACCCGCACCACTCCCGGACTTCCCGGCGACAGGCCGGCGGCTCGCGGTATCCCACCGTGCCGCCGGCCTTGTCGGCGTCGCTCCCCGGCGCTATCGTCCACGCCACCCCAGCACTGAAACGTTGAAAGCCCCCAGCGCCCCCAGCGCTCGCAGCCGTCCGTCCGTCCCAGGAGCGAGGAAGCCCCATGGCGGAACACGGGTCCCCACCGGCGTGGCGTCACAACGGTCAGCGGCAGCCGCGGCCACGGCGTCTCCGCAGGCCGACCATCGGCCTGGTCACGGCCAACATCCACCTCGGCGTCGGCGCCTCGCTCTGGTCCGGCGTGCTCGAGGCGGCGGAGCGCGAGGACGTCAACATCGTCTGTTTCCCGGGTGACGCCCTCACCCCGGGCGGCGCCCCGCGCAACGCGCTCTACGAACTCCTCGACCAGTCGGGCCTGGACGGCGCGATCTGCTGGACCTCGACGCTCGGCCTGCCGGTCGGCGGCGAACGCTCCGCCGCGCTGGTCCGCAGGCTGGGCGGCCTGGCCCAGGTGATCAGCCTCAACCGGGCGCTGGACGGGCACGAGACGCTGCTGCTCGACTCGTACGCGGGCATGCGCAAGGCCGTCGGGCACCTCGTCGAGCACCACGGCCGCCGCCGACTCGCCTGCCTGCGCGGGCCGATGGCCAACCCGGTGGCGCTCGACCGGTTCCGCGCCTTCAGCGACGCGCTGGCCAGGTACCGCATCCCGCGGGACCGGGCGCTGGTCTCGGCCTCCCTCGACTACGCGGCCGGCGCCGGCGCCACGGCGATGCGGGTGCTGCTCGACGTGCGCGGGCTGCGCCCGGGGCGCGACTTCGACGCCGTCGTGGCGTGCAGCGACGTGCTGGCCGCCGACGCGCTGCGGCTGCTCACCGAGCGCGGTGTGCGGGTACCCGAGGACGTCGCGCTGATCAGCTTCAACGACTCGGTCGAGGCAAGGATCAGCGACCCGCCGCTGACCTCCGTGGCGCTGCCGTTCGGCGAACTCGGTTCGCTCGCCGTGGAGACCATCCTCGCCAGGCTGCGCGGCGTCCGGCCGCCGGAGCGCAGGGCGGTGCCCGGCACGCTGGTCATCCGCAGGTCCTGCGGCTGCCCCTCGCCGCTGGTCACCCAGGGCGGCGCGGGTCCGCAACCGCCCGCCGAGCCGCCGGAGTCGGCGCCAGGCCCGCTCGACGAGGAGTTACGCACCGCCTTCCACGCGGACGCCGAGGCCGACGGCGGCTCGTTCCTCGGCGAGTTGGAGCGCCGCGTCGGGGGCATCGAGGGCTTCGAGGACGTCGCCGCCTGGGACCGCGCGCTGCTGCGGCTGCGCGCCGCGGTGCCGGCCGACCTGCGGGCCGAACGGCTGCTGGGCCAGGCCAGGTTGATGGTGGCCGACAAGTCGCGCCGGCTGCTGGAGTACGAGCGCTGGACCCTGGAGCAGGAGTCCCGGCGGCTGCGCGTGCTGTCCACCACCCTCACCACCGCCGTCGACCTCTCCGAGATCGACGCGGCACTCGACCGCCATCTGCCGCAACTCGCCATCCCCGGGCACCGGTTGGTCGTCGCGGAGGCCGAGGGCGGGGCGCCGCAGGGGCCGCCGCCGCTGCCGCCGGTGGACGGCGAGCGGCGGTTCACGGCCGTGCTCGAACCGCTGCACATCGGCGACGAGCCGCTCGGCTACGCCGTGTTCGACGCGGGGCCGCGCCGCTTCGCCGCCCGGCACGGGGCGCTCTACCGGGCGCTCGGCGAGCAGATCAGCGCCGCGCTCAAGGGGGTTCGGCTGTTCACCGAGGTGCGCCGGGCGAGGGACGCCGCCGAGCAGGCAAGCAGCTTCAAGACCCGGCTGCTCGGCAACGCCAGCGACGAGTTGCGCACGCCCGTGGCGGCCATCCTCGGCCACACCACGCCGGGCGAGCCGGCGCACGAGGAGGCGGCCCGGCTGCTGCGGCTGATCGACGACCTGCTCGACCTCTCGCGCTCCGAGATCGACGCGCTCGGCCTCGACCGGCGGCTGCTCGACCCGCGTCCGCTGCTCGCCGAGACGTTCCAGGACGCGGCGGCCGGCGGCCGGCTCGGGCTGCCGCGCCGGCTGCCCGCGCTCTGCGCCGACCCGGACCGGCTACGCCAGATCGTCCACAACCTGTTGACGGCGGCCGGGCGTTACCCGGACCTGAGCGTGGACGTGGCGCCGCCGTGGCTCACCGTGCTGGTCACCAGCCCCGAGTTGGCCGCGCCGTCGCACGAACCAGCCGAGGACGAGCGGTACTTCCAGCCGTTCGCGGCCGGCGGGCCCGGCGGCCGGCTCGGCCTGGCGATGGCCCGCAGGCTCGCGGTGCTGCACGGCGGCTCGGTCACCCTGCACCGTGGCCCCGGCCCCTTCGGCTTCCGGCTCGACCTGCCGCTGCCCACGCCGGCCGAGCCGACCGGGCCCCGGGCCGCACGGGGTCCCGCCGGCCCCACCCTGCTGATCGTGGAGCGCGCGCTGCCCGAGGTGGCCACCGTCGCGCGCCGGCACGGTCTGCGCCCGCACCGGCCGCACCAGGACGAGGACATCGCGACCGTGGTGGCCGCCCACCCGCCGGCGGCCGTCGCCTGGGACGCCGGCCAGGCGACCCCACAGGAGTGGGCCGCCGTCCGCCGGCTGCACGACCATCCGGCGCTGCGCGACGTGCCGTTCCTGCTGTACGGCCCGATCGTCGGCAAGGACCTCAACCAGGCGCTGCACGCGCTGCGCCCCTCGGGGCTCGCCGCGCCGGCGCTGGTGGTGGGCGGCTCGGCGGCCTCCAGGGAGCGGTTCAGGCGGCTGCTGACCGGCGTGCTGCCCGGGCGCACGGTGCGGGCGGCGGCGGACGGGACGACGGCGCTGGCGCTGCTGGCCGAGGAGGCGCCGGGGCTGCTGGTCGTGGAGCGGGTGCTGCCCGACATGGGCGGCTTCGAGCTGGTGGAACGGCTGTGGCACGACTGCCCGGTGCTGATGCTGAGCGACGAGGGGTTCACGTTCGCCGACGTCCGGCGCGCCGAGCCGCACCCGGGGCTCGTCCTGCTGGGCCGGGGCATCCTCACCGACGCGGAGACGGCGCGGCTGCTGACGTCGTTGACCTCGGCCTCGCAGCGCCAGCAGCGGGCGGCCGACCCGGCTCCGGTGCGCTATGCGCTGGCCTACATCGAGCAGCACTACCGGCACCGCTTCTCGCGCTGGCAGATCGCGCAGGCGGCGGGCGTCAGCGAGGACCACCTGGGCCGGCTCTTCCACCGCGAACTCGGGCTGACGCTCTGGGAGTACCTGACCCGGCTGCGCATCGAGCGGGCCAAGGAGCGGCTGCAACGCAGCGACGACAACGTGCAGACGGTGGCCCGGGCGGTCGGCTTCCACGACCGGGCCTACTTCAGCCGGGTCTTCCGGCGGCTGACCGGGGTGGCGCCGCACGCCTACCGCGACGCCTCGTGACCGGGGCGGAAAAGGGTTGGTGGCCGCGCGGGCGCCGCTGTTACGGTCGCGGGTCGTGAACGACGACTGGCTGACGGTGAACCGCGAGAACTGGGACGACCGGGTGCGGGTGCACGCGGCGAGCTCCTTCTACGACCTGCCGGGGTTCCGGGCCGGCGCCTCGCCGCTCCGCGCGTTCGAGCGGGCCGAGTTGGGCGAGGTGGCGGGGAAGCGGCTGCTGCACCTGCAGTGCCACATGGGGCAGGACACGCTGTCCTGGGGGCGGTTGGGGGCGGAGGTCACCGGCCTGGACTTCTCGGCGAAGGCGGTCGAGCAGGCCCGCGCGCTGGCGGCCGACGTCGGCCTCGCCGACCGGGCGCGCTTCGTGGTCTCCGACGTCTACGAGGCGCCCGCCGCGCTGGCCGGCGAGCGGTTCGACATCGTCTACACGGGGCTCGGCTCCCTGGTGTGGCTGCCCGACCTGACCCGCTGGGCCGAGGTCGTGGCCGGCCTGCTGGCCGAGGGTGGGGTGCTGTACCTGGTGGAGTTCCACCCGGCCACCGACATGCTGGGGGAGGACGGGCGGACGGTCGACCACGACTACTTCGACGCGGCGCCGTCGCGCGAGGACTACGCGTACACCTACACGGACGGGCCCGCGCTCGAGAAGACGGTGTCCGTGCAGTTCCTCCATCCGCTGGGGGAGATCGTCAGCGCGCTGGCGGGGGCCGGGCTGCGGGTCGAGTTCCTGCACGAGCACCCGTTCACGATCTTCCAGCGCTATCCGGTGCTCGAGGAGAGCGAGCCGGGGATCTTCACCTTCCCGCCGGGGCATCCCCGGGTGCCGCTGATGTTCTCGCTCCGGGCGCGCCGTTGAACAATTTGTTTACGTCATTACGTTGACAACGTAGCGGGCGCCGAGGCAGGCTTGTGCCATGACGGAAGCACTCGCACCCGACCCGTTCACTCCTCCCGACGCCGCGGCGGCGCGCGAACACCGGGGCGCCGCCGCGCTGTTCAGAATCGCCGAGCGGCACGCGGCCACCGAGGCGCAGCGCGCCCGCCAGACCAACCCGCACCTGCCGGCCCCACACGAGGCCGTCCGGCTGGTCGCCTTCCTGCTGAGCGGCGCGGCGCAGCCAGAGGAGGGGGAGCCCGAGGTGGACCGGGCGGACATCATGGCCGCGCTGACGCTGGTGCCCCGGGTGCGGGCGGAGCTCGACGAACTGGAGGCCGGGCTGCTCACCATGGCCCGCGGGCGCGGGCTCACCTGGCAGGAGATCGCCTTCGGCCTCGGCCTCGGCACCCCGCAGGCCGCCCGCCAGCGGCACGCCCGGCTGAGCGAGCGCGCGCCCGAGGCGGGCGACGACTGAGCCGAGCGGCCGAGGGGCTCAGGCGATCCTGGAGGTGGAGGAGCGCATGCTGCGCTTCTCGTACTCGGCCTTGGCGGTCTGCAGCAGCCGCTGCCACGAGGCGACCGTGGGGCGCCTGCGCAGCAGGGCGCGGCGCTCGCGCTCGGTCATGCCGCCCCAGACGCCGAACTCCACGCGGTTGTCCAAGCCGTACGCCAGGCACTCGGCCCGCACGGGGCAGCCGCTGCACACCGCCTTGGCGCGGTTCTGCGCGGCGCCCTGAACGAACAGTTCATCCGGATCCGTCTTGCGGCAGACCGCGTGCTTAGTCCAGTCCACAACCCAGCTCATGCCGGTGCCGTTCCTCTCCCAGACGAGGGCTCCCCCACGGCGGCAAGTGGCATATGACCGCTTGCCAGTTGAGGACGTTACGGAAGGCGGAGGGCAACGCAACACCCCCTATGGGCCTAATCTTTGATGGCCCGATCGGACTATGCGGTCCGTGAAGTCACCCGTGTGAGGGATGTTGGGGGTCCTGGTGGGGAGAACGAGGACTCTCTCTGTGAAATACCCAGCGGAACGGAAACCACCCGTCCGGGCTAAGGCGACTTGACGGCGCCGCAGAGGGTGGCATAGAAGCGCCGGAACGACGGTACCTCCCGGGCGGCCGCGCCGCCCGGGGTACCGCGAAAAACCGGGAAATCCAAGGGGACCAAGGGAGAGGCCGGAGGCCTCAGACCAGCGCGGCCAACTCGGCGGCCGGCAGCGAACCGGGCTCCCGGCCGTCCCGCGCGAAGGCGTTGGCGATCCGCGTCAGCGCCTCGTTGACCGGGGTCGGCACCCCGTGCAGGCGGCCCAACAGCACGATCTCGCCGTTGAGATAGTCCGCCTCGATGGTTCCGGTGCCGCGGCGCAGGCTCTGCCAGGACGAGCCGCGGCTCGCCGGCGCCCCCGGCACCTCGCAGATGTCCATCCGGTCGCCGCGCAGCGCGCGTTGCTCCTCCTGGCCCGCGAAGGGGATGCCGGCCGCCGCGAACACCTCGCGGCCCTCGTTCGCGGCCCGGTGGAACAGCTCGCCGAGCGCCGGGTCGGCGTCGAGCGGCCCGGCGACCGCCTCCACCGAGTTGGCCAGGTTCATCAGCAGCTTGGCGTACTTCCAGCGCATCACGTCCTCCTGGACCGGGGCCAGGAAGCACGAGCGCTCCAGGTCCGCGGCGATCCGCCGCGCCGTGTCGTCCACGCCGCCCGGGTAGCGACCGACGTGCAGCATCCCGCTCAGCGGGGCGCAGGGCGCGACCACCACGCCCGGCTCCAGGAACACGGAGGGCAGCCACACGCAGACCCCGTACACCCGGGCGAACCGCCGCAGCGCGAGACGCTCGTTGGCCACGCCGTTCTGCGCGCACAGCAGCGGCAGGTCGCCGGCCACCGGGGCCCAGGCGTCCAACGCGGCCACCGTGTCCTGCGTCTTGACGGCCAGCACCAGCACGTCCTCCGCCGTCGGGCGGTACTCCTCGGGCCCGGACAGCACCGGCAGCCGCAGCGTCAGCGAGTCGTCCGGGGTGAGCAGCCGCAGGCCGCCCTCCCGCAACGCCTCGCCGTGCGCGCCGCGCGCCACGAGCACGACCTCGTGCCCGGCCTGTGCCAACCGTCCGCCTATGCTTCCGCCGACCGCGCCGGCGCCGATGATGATGTAGCGCATCACACCATTCTCGCTCCGGCGCGCCCCGGCCCGGGCCACGGGCGGGGCGCGCCGGACCCGGCGTCACCAGTAGACGACGACCCGGTCGCCTTCGGTGACCTCGTCGAAGAGCTGGGCTATCGCGGCCTCGTCCCGGACGTTGACGCAGCCGTGGGAGGCGCCGTTGTAGCCGTTGGCCGCGAAGTCCTGCGAGTAGTGCACGGCCTGGCCGCCGTCGAAGAACATCGCGTAGGGCATGGGCGAGTCGTAGAGCGTCGAGTGGTGGTTGCGCGACTTCCAGTAGACCTCGAACTCGCCCTCCCTGGTGGGCGTCTCCTCCGCGCCGAAGCGCACGTCCACCGTCATCCGCACCTCGCCGTCGATCACCCAGGACAGCGTCTGCGAGGTCTTGGAGATGCACAGCACGCGGCCCGTCAGGCAGCGCTCGTCCAACTCCTGCGCCGGCTCGACCTCGGGGATCTCGACGGGCGGGAACATCTCCTCCTGGCTCGGGGCCCTGGTCTGGCTCGTCAGCGCCTCCCAGGTCGGCTCGAAGACCGTCCCCGTGGCCTCGATGCCGGCCGCCTCCTGGAACGCCCGCACCGCGGCCGTGGTGACGTCCCCGTAGTAGCCGGTGGGGTTCTCCTCGAAGTGGCCCGCCTGCTTGAGCCTGGCCTGGAGCTCCCGCACCTGGTCCGAGTTGTCCCCGTAACCGAGTATCTGCTGGGGCGGGTACAGCTCGTCCTGGCTCGGCGCGCCCGTGGCCTCGGTGAGCGCCGCCCAGGTGCTCGCGAACACCGTGCCCGAGACGTCGAGGCCCTCGGCCCGCTGGTACTCGGAGACGGCGCCCAGCGTGACGTCCCCGTAGTAGCCGGTCGGCTGGGCCAGGAAGTGGCCGAGCGCC
The DNA here is from genome assembly GCF_042722465.1 of Streptomyces sp. NPDC127098. Lineage (NCBI taxonomy): Bacteria > Bacillati > Actinomycetota > Actinomycetes > Kitasatosporales > Streptomycetaceae > Streptomyces > Streptomyces sp. NPDC127098. The sequence goes on along the minus strand of NZ_JBHXFJ010000006.1, from coordinate 44,329 downwards.
GCCAACCTGGCCTGGAGCTCGCGCACCTGCTCCGACTCGTCGCCGAAGTCGAGCACGACCTCCTCGGCCTCCTCCTCGGCCGCGCCGTCGTCGGCCTCCGACTCCCCGTCCTCCCGCGGCGATTCCTCCTCGCCCGGCGCCGAGCTGGACGGATCGTCCGACCCCCCGCCCTCGGCGCCCTGCGCCGAACAGCCGGTGAGCAGCAGGGCAGCCACGGCGGCTGCGGCCGCCGCCGGAGCGGCCAGTCTGCGGAAGAGCGCGGTGCGCATCAGTGTTCCCCCTGGAGCTATCGGACCCTAAAGGACCTCACTGATAAAGATGCGCCTACCCGGCGGAATGTTGCACCCGGCCCATAACGAAGCAGCCACGATCGGCGCACGGCCGTCGCGCACGGGGGCGCGCGGGCGTCAGCCCGTGGCGCGCCCGGGCAGCAGCGCGAGCACCGAGTCGACCGAGGCCACGGCCTCGGGGTCGGCGGCCCGCTTGTCCTCCCGGTAGCGCAGCACCCGGGCGAACCGCAGTGTCACACCCGCCGGATAGCGTGTGGAACGCTGCACCCCGTCGAACGCCACCTCCACCACGAGTTCGGGGCGCACCCGCACCACCCCGCCGTCCTCCCGGTCCCGCGCGCCGTCGTCCTTGGCCAGTTCCAGCAGGCGTTCGGTCTGCCAGGCGAGCATGGCGTCGGTCATGCCCTTGAAGGTCTTGCCCAGCATCACGAAGGAGGTGCCGTCCGCCGACCGCGCGCCCAGGTGCAGGTTGGACAGCCGGCCGCGGCGCCGGCCGTGGCCCCACTCGGCGGCCAGCACCACCAGGTCCAGGGTGTGCACCGGCTTCACCTTGAGCCAGGCCGCGCCGCGCCGTCCCGCGTTGTAGGGGGCGTCGAGCGCCTTCACCAACACCCCCTCGTGGCCGCGCGCGAGCACCGCCTCGGCGAACTCCCGCGCCGCGCGCCTGGACTCGCCGGACGCCGGTTCTGGCACCGGCAGCCGCCGCACCCGGCGCGGCTCGGGCGCCACCCTGGCCAGCTCGGCGTGCCGCCGCTCGGTCGGGAGCCCGAGCAGGTCGCGGCCGTCCACGGTCAACAGGTCGAAGAAGACCGGGGAGAGCGGCAGCGCGCCGGAGAGCGAGCCGACCCGTCCCGACACGTCCTGGAACGGGTGCGGCCGGCCGGCCTCGTCGAAGGCGATCACCTCGCCGTCCAACACGGCGCTGGCCACGTCGAGTTCCAGGGTGGCGGCGCGCACCTCGGGCAGCCGGTCGGTGATCTCGTCCAGGGTCCTGGTGAAGATCCGCACCGCGTCGCCGTCCCGGTGCACCTGCACCCGGATGCCGTCCAGCTTCTCCTCGACCACGCAGGGCCCGAGCCGGTCGAGCGCCTCGTCCAGGTCCTCGGCGGTCTGCGCCAGCATCGGCAGCACGGGTCGGCCCACGGTCAGCCGGAACTCGGCGAGCGCGTCCCGGCCGCGCGCCAGCAGCGCCTCGGCCACCGCGCCGAGCGAGCCGCCGAGCATCACGGCCCGCCGCACCTCGTCCGGCGCCGCGCCCACGGCCGCCGCGAGACCCTCGACGGCGAGCGCGTCCAGGGCGCCCTGCCTGAGCTCGCCGCTGATCAGCCGGATCAGGAAGTCCTGCTCCTCCTCGGTGGCCTCGGCGAACAGCGCGCCGAGCAGTTCCCGGCGCCGGCCCGTGGCGCCGGCGCCCGAGGCGGCGGCGATGCCGGCCAGCGCCGCGTCGGTGGCGGTCACCGTGAGCCTGGGCTCGGGCGCGGGCGGCGGCCGTTGGCCGGACAGCGCCCGCCAGCCCACGCCGAGCCGGCGCTGCGGCAGCCGCCCGGCCAGGTAGGTGACGACGACCGGGGCCTGGGCCGGCTCGGTGGTGGCGAGCAGCCCGGCGAGCGCGGCGACCTTCGCCGACCGCGACCTGGTGGCCGCGACCTCCCGGGAGGTCCGCGCGACGTCGGCGAGCAGCATGCTCCTCATCCTCGCCCGGCCCGGCCGGGCGCGCACCCGCTCAGCGCAGCAGGTTGAGGCTGGCCACCACGGTGAACAGCAGCACCAGCCGCTCGAACCTGGCCTGGTCGATCCGGCGGATCAGCCGCCGCCCGGCGAACGCGCCCAGCAGCACGCCCCCGGCCAGCGCCGCGTTCAGCAGCAGCGACTCCCCGTCGATCAGCCCGAGGCCCACGCTGAACGGCACCTTGAAGAGGTTGACGATGAAGAAGAACCAGGCGGCGGTGCCCAGGAACGCCAGCTTCGGGAAGCCGGCCGACAGCAGGTACAGCGACATCACCGCGCCGCCGGCGTTGGCCACCATCGTGGTGAACCCGGCGAGCAGCCCGAACACCGGGGCGCGCCACCGGCCCGTGCCGGTGTCGGTCTCCGCGCGCCGCTGCCGCCACAGGTGCAGCGCGACGACCGCGAGCAGCACCCCGCCGATCGTGCGGCGCATCACGGTGTCGTCGACCACCGCGATGAACCCGACGCCCAGCACCACGCCGACCGCCACGGAAGGGAAGAGCCGCAGCAGGGCCGACCAGTCCACGTGCCTGCGGTAGGCGCGCACGGCCAGCATGTCGCCGAAGATCAGCAGCGGCAGCAGCGCCCCGCTGGACTCGCGGGCGGGCAGCGCGGCGGCGAACAGGGCGACGCTGATGGCGCCGATGCCGCCTATCGAGGTCTTGGCCAGGCCCACCAGGGCCGCCGCGACGCCGAGCAGCGCCCAGTCGATCCCGCTCAGCCCGCTCACCACATCCGGAGACTCTATTCACTCGAACGGGTCGGTGGGGAACTTGTCCGGCGTTCGGTACGTGATAACGGCGTGACGAAGTTTCGGCTACCGAGCGTGTCGCGGCCCCGGATGCCGCGCACGGTGCGCGGCAAGCGCACCCTGGTGCAGGTCGTCATGGCCGCGGTGGTGCTCGCGCTGCTGCCGGCCACCTGGGTGCACGCCTCCACCCACGACCGGGTCAGGTCGGTGGGGGACGCGCCGTCCGCGCCGGTCGCCGTGGTCTTCGGCGCCGGGCTCCGCGCCGGCGGGGAGCCGTCGGCGTGGCTGGCGCACCGCCTCGACGCGGCCGCCGAGCTCTTCCACTCGGGCCGGGTCCAGGCCCTGCTGGTCACCGGGGACAACAGCACCGAGGAGTACAACGAGCCGGACGCCATGCGGGAGTACCTGGTGGGTCTCGGTGTGCCGGCCGAGCGGATCGTCGCCGACTACGCCGGCTTCAACACGTGGAACTCGTGCGCCCGCGCCGCCGAGGTGTTCGGCGTCACCCGGGCGCTGCTGGTCTCGCAGGAGTTCCACATACCCAGGGCGCTGGCGCTGTGCCGTGCCGCCGGCATCGACGCCCACGGCGTGGGGGTGCCCGAGCGCCTCAGCGGCCTGCGGGTGTTCAGCTCGCTGCGGGAGCTCGCGGGCGCCGTCCCGGCCGCCTGGGACGCGGCCTTCACCCCGGAGCCCCAGTTCGCCGGGCCACGTGAGACACGTCTCCAGGAGATCCTTGCGGCCGTAGGAGAAGAAGATGATATGGGTGGTAGTTAACCTGCTGGTCGCTTGACGGCGAGGTGGAGTTTCGCCCGGGGGACTAGACAGGCCCGACGTCCCTGGTCCCGAGACCCGCGAACGGAATCATGCCCCACTCCACCCCCACGACCGCGGCCGTGTCGACGCCGACCACGCCGACCCCGCGCGGCCCCGCCCCGTCCGCTCGCGAGCACCGCCACGACGTCGACCTGATGCGGGTGATCGGCTCGGTCGCCGTGATCCTCGTGCACACCGCTTCCTCCTTCGTCCACGTCGTCGAGGACCAGGAGGCCAACGGGGCCGGCGCCTTCTGGGTCGGGCACGTCGGGGAGTCGTTCAGCCGGTTCGCGGTGCCGCTGTTCTTCGCCATGGCCGGCTGGGTGGTGCTGGTGGGCGCCCCGCCCAGGGACGAGCGGAAGATGTGGACACGCATCGTCCGCAACGCCGTGCCCGTGTTCGTGTGGAGCCTGGCCTACGTCGCCTGGGCCTGGCTGCGCGACCGCAACGACGACCCGGCGGTCGACCTGGCCACGCAGTCCTTCTTCGGCGACATCCGCCCCGCGTACCACCTGTGGTTCATGTACGCCTACATCCCGATCGTGGCCGTGCTCGCCTTCGCGGTGCTGGTCAGGGCCGGCAAGCACCCCTGGGGCCTGGGCCTGGCGCTGCTCGGCGTCGCGGCGGGCCCGACCGTGTTCTCCACGGTGACCGAGGTCACCGGCTTCGACGGGCTGCCCGAGTTCGGCTGGAGCTTCGGCACCTACCAGGTGATCTACGCGGTCGGCGGCGCGCTGCTGATCGGCCTGCCCCACCGGGTCCCCGCCCGGTGGCGCTGGGGCCTGCTCGCGGTCCTGGTGGCGGCGCAGGCCGGCATCCTCTGGTACTCCACCCAGGTCCACTACCCCATCCCCTACGCCCACCTGTTCGTGGGCGTCTCCACCGTCTGCCTGATCCTGCTGCTCAACCGGGTGCGGGTCCCCGAGCGGTGGCGGCCCGCGCTCTCCAGGCTCGCCGGCGCCTCACTCGGCGCCTACCTGGTGCACGTGTTCTTCGTCGAGGAGCTGGTCGACCCGGTCGTCTCGGCCGACATGAGCGGCTTCGTCGCCGCACTGACGCTGCTGGCGATGCTGGCCGTCATCGTCGCGCTGTCCTACGGCGCGAGCCTGCTGTGGGAGCGCCTCGGCCTGCGCCGATGGCTCGGCTGAGCGGAACGGATCCGCCACCGCGAATTCACCAGGAGGACGCGGTGAGGTGAAGTCCCGTCAGGTTTGCCCTGTTAGAAGTTCTCGATCCGAACTTCGGCTTCGAAAACCTGATGAACGGGACCATGCTCACCACCATCCCAGCCCCACCGGCCGTCGCCGCACAGCCCGAGCCGGTAGCCCAAGCCCGCGAGCACCGCTTCGACGTCGACCTGATGCGCCTGGTCGGCTCGGCCACGGTGATCTTCGCGCACACGTCGGCCACCTTCATCCACGCCACCGACGACGACCGGGCCAACGGGGCCGGCGCCTACTGGGTCGGGCACATCGGAGACTCGGTGAGTTCGTTCGCCGTGCCGCTGTTCTTCGCCATCGCCGGCTGGGCGGTGCTGGTGGGCGCCCCACCGCGGGACGAGCCGCGCGTATGGGCGCGCGTCGTCCGCAACAGCGTGCCGTTGTTCGTCTGGAGTCTGGCCTACGTCGCCTGGGCCTGGCTGCGCGACCGCAACGACGACCCGACATCCGACCTGGCGGCCCAGGCGTTCTTCGGCGAGATACGCCCGGCGTACCACCTGTGGTTCATGTACGCCTACATCCCGATCGTGGCCGTGCTCGCCCTCGTGGTGCTGATCAGAAACGGCAGACATCCCTGGCGGCTCGGGCTCGCGCTGCTCGGCGTCGCGGCGGGCCCGACCGTGTTCTCCACCGTGGCCGAGGTCACCGGCTTCGACGGGCTGCCCGAGTTCGGCTGGAGCTTCGGCACCTACCAGGTGATCTACGCGGTCGGCGGCGCGCTGCTGATCGGCCTGCCGCACCGCGTCTCCCGCCGGCTCCGCTGGGCGCTGGCGGCCACGATGCTGGTCTCGCTGGCGGCGGTCGTCTGGTACGACACCACCATCCACTATCCGATACCCAACGCCCACGTCTTCGTGGGGATCGCCACCATCTGCGCGATCACGCTGCTCAACCGGATACCGGTGCCGGAGCGCTGGCGGCCCACGCTCTCCCGGCTGGCCGGGGCGGCGCTCGGGGCCTACCTGGTGCACGTCCTCATCGTCGAGGAACTGGTCGACCCGGTCGTCTCCGCCGACCTGAGCGCGCCGCTCGCCGCGCTGCTGCTCGTGGCGATGCTGACGGTCACCCTCACGCTGTCCTACGGCGCGAGCCTGCTGTGGGGACGCCTCGGCCTGCGGCGTTGGCTCGGCTGAGCCGACCCCAGGGCTCACCCCCGGCGCATGGAGCGCCGCACCTTCCGGGCAAACCGCAACGCCGTGCGGCCGCCCGGGAGCTGGCCCGTGATGCTGGCGCCGATGCCGCCCGGCAGCGCCAGCGTGGTCAGCCGCGCCCGCACCACATAGCGGGACGCCGTCCTGCCCTGGTTCGCGGCCAGCCACTCCTGGGCCTCGGCGCGCAGCTCGGGGTAGCGCTTGAACTGCATGCAGTAGCCCACGGCCCGCACCAGCGGGCCGAGCTCGGCGCCGACCCCCGCCCGCGCCGTGACCACCTCGCCGGCCCCGCGCTCCTCGATGTCGGGGACCAGGGCGTCGACGATGGTCAGCGGGATGCGGTTGCTGTTCTGGAACGGGGTGAGCCGCCCGAGCACCGTGCCGGTGCCGAGCCGGGCGATCGGGATGCCGTAGTAGGCGGCGGCCGTCAGCAGCGCGGTGGAGAAACACCCCACCACCAGGGCGGGCCGCAGCCGGTGGAACACCGTCTCGGCCAGCATCGGCGAGTCGAGCACGGTGAGCCGCACCCCGACCTCGGCCGCCGCCTTCTCCAGCGCCTTGGAGTAGCGGGCCGGCGCCGTCGGATGCGGCTTGAAGACCACGGAGTGGCAGCCGGCCGCGGCGGCACCGCGCAGCATCCGCGCGTGCAGCTCCTCCTCCTCGGCCGGCTCCAGGATGTTCAGCGCGGCCAGGTACTGGCCGAGGATGACGGCCGTGGACTCGTGCTCCGCGCCCTCCAGGGTGGCCAGCACGGACGGGTCGCCCTCGGCCGCGCTGATCTCGTCGAGCACGGCGCGGAACGCGTCGTCCGGCACGGTCTCGGCCGGCACGCCGTAGTCGGTGAGCAGCATCGGCGCGAGACCCGGCACCAGGTCGAGGTGGATCAGCCGCTGGATGCGGCAGGCGGTGTTCCAGTTGAGCCGGTCCCTGGTCGGGCCGTAGCTCATCAGGCCGTCGGCGTAGACGTGCACGTCGGCGTCGGCGAAGATCGCGGCCAGTGCGATGGAGTGCTTGGCGTGCACCGACTCGACGACCAGGTCCATCGGCCCGTCGGGCAGTTCCCAGGCGGTGCGCAGCAGCCGCTCCCATATCGGGACGTCGTGTTCGCGCGGGGTCCAACTGCCCGGATGGTGCGGCTCGATGGCGTCGTTCCAGCTGATCACCCGGTCGAAGCGGGTGACGATCCGGTCCCAGCCGGTCATCTCGGAGAGCAGCACCGAGGTCTCGGGGATCGCGGCGTTGTTGCTCACCAGCAGGATCCGCTCCTCGGCGGCCTCGTCGGGCCCGAAGAGGCCGGCGTCCAGCGCGGCGGCCAGCGTGGCGGCGCCGTAGAGCGTGGAGACCTCGAAGATCTGCGTGCGCGCGGGGGTCGTGGCTTCGGTGCTCATCAGGCCGCGGTCACCTTACGCGTCGTCGTCCGGCCGAGCAGCCGGCGCAGCACCCGGCCGCGCTCGGGGCCCATCTCGTTGATCGTCCGGTCCAGCAGTTCCTGCGGCATCCGGTGGAGCGCCTCCGACGACATCTGCCGCAGCCTGCGGGCCACGTCGGACTGGTGCCGGTCCGCCTTGCCGATGTGGAAGGCGATCATGGCGCAGTAGGTGCGAACGATCTTGGGCAGGAACCGGTCCGCCTCGGGGTGGGCCAGCACCTCCGCCATGATCAGGTCGTGCGCGGGGATGAAGTCCAGCTGCCGCTCGTCGCCGACCTGGGTGAGCGAGTTGCTGATGCCGCGCCGGTAGAACAGGCCGTGCAGGCCCACCGAGACATAGGAGCGCGCACGCAGGTGCAGCTGCCAGGTGAAGACCCGGTCCTCGCAGGTGCGCAGGTCCGGCTCGAAGCGCACGCCGAGGTCGTCGAAGACGTTCCGCCGGCAGACCATGGACCAGACGTTGGGGTAGTCCACCATGCTCTTCCGCTGCGCGGGCAGGATGCCGTCGCGCGGGTCCATCAGGGTGTTGCGGCGCGGCGCCGGCGCCCGCTCCAGGGTGCGGCTGGTGCCGGTGACCTGCACGTGGTCGGTGCGCACGAAGTCGCAGTCGAACGACTCGACGGCCGCGAGCAGTTGGGTGAGGTAGCCCGGCGCGTACCAGTCGTCGCCGTCGAGGAAGGTCAGCCAGCGCCCGCGGGCGGCGTCGATGCCGGTGTTGCGCACCCGGGAGATGCCGCGGTTGGTCTCGTGGTGGATCACCCGGACCCCGGGGATACGGGCCGCGGCCTGGTCCAGCATCTCGCCGGTGGCGTCCTTGGAGTGGTCGTTGACCAGAATGAACTCCCGGTCGTCGCCCACGTTCCGGGCGAGCGCCCGCAAGGTGTCGGGCAGGAACTCCTGCATGTTGTAACAGGCGACGATGACGGAGAGTTTGGTCACGCTGGCTTCCAGTGGCTTTGGGCAGGTAGAACGCGACGTTAAACAGATTGCCGGCGCGAAAGGGTACGGGAGGGTGACGTCAGGGTGAACGGTGTCGGTACGGTCGATGATCCCACCGCCTCGCCCGGCGTGTGACGAGGCGGGCGAGGCGGCGGGGCACGCACCGGGCCGAACCGCCGGACGGCGGTGCGGCGGTCAGGAGCCGAGCTGCGCGGCCACGTCGTCCGCGTAGCTGGTCAGCCGGGTGTAGACGCCCGGGTAGCCGGCGCGGGCGCAGCCGTAGCCCCAGGAGACGACGCCGGCCAGCCTGCCGTCAAGCACCAGCGGCCCGCCGCTGTCGCCCTGGCAGGTGTCCACGCCGCCCTGCGGCAGCCCCGCGCAGACCATGGCCGCCGCGTCGAACTCCGTGCCGTAGGACTCGTCGCAGTCGGCGTCCGAGACGGTGGGCACGACGGCGGTGCGGAGCTGGTTGGAGGACGGGCCGTTCTCCCTGGTGGTACCCCAGCCCACGACCCGCGCCGAGCTGCCCGCGGCGTAGACGTCGGTGTCCGCGGCGCCCACGTAGGGCAGCGTCTGGTACGGCATGGCCTCGGCCAGCGTGATGACCGCGACGTCGTTGGTGATCGTGGCGCCGTCGTACTCCGGGTGCACCCAGATGTCGCTGGCCTCGATCTCGGTGCCGTCGGTGCCGTTGCGGTAGGTGCGGCCGCCCACCACCACGACGTCCTCCGCGTCCTCGCCCTCCATACAGTGCGCCGCGGTGACCACCTTGGTCGAGGTGACCAGGGTGCCACCGCAGTACTGGTAGCCGCTGGTGTCCGTGATCTGCATGACGTACGGGTAGGCCGCGGCCGTGGTGGTGGAGCCGCCGACGATCGGCTGGGGGGCGGCGCTCGCGGCGGGCGCGGTCAGGACGGCGGCGACGGTGGCGACCGAGGCGGCCGCGGCGACGGTGGCCAGGGCACGACGGCCCGCGGGCAGGAGGGACATGCTTCTCCTCAGGGTGGTGTGGGGGTGGAGGGGAAGTACCGACGGAGAGGAACGGTGGGGGAAGGGGTGGGGGCGCGGCGTCGTTGCCTGGCGCGAAGGGCCCCACCGCGTGCGCGCGGCCGCTCGGTTTCGCACGACGCGACGCGTGGTCGCTTCACGCTAGCCGGCACGGGAGGCGGCCCCCAAGAGGGGAACTCCCCATAATCGGGGGCCCTTTGGCCCTCCGGCGCGGACCCCACATGGGGAAAACCCGCTGTGGGGCGCGGGGTTCAGGCCGGCGCGCCAGCCGCGAGCCGAACCACGTCCACCCGGGAGCGGACGCCGAGCTTGCGGTAGACCCGGGTCAGGGTGGCCTCGACCGTCTTGACGCTGACGCACAGCCGGGCGGCTATCTCCCGGTTGGTGCCGCCCTCCGTCACCAGGCCGACCACCCGGCGCTCCATCTCGGCGAGCGCCGCGAACGGGCCGCCACCGGCGACCGTATCCCGGCCGCGCGCCGGGGGGATGGAGCACACGGGGGGCGCGAGCGTCGGCGAGGGGCGGGCGGCGCCCGCCGTGAGCGCCGCGAGCGCCGCGAGGCGCTGGTCCTGCGGGGCCTCGGCGCGCAGCGCGGCCGGCAGCAGCGGATGCGTGAACCGCACCACCCCGTCCTCGGCCGGCGGCTCCACCAGCCGCAGCCGGACCGCCTCGGCCACCTCCACCGCGGCCCGCGGCCGCCCGGCCGCCCGCAGCGAGTCCACGGTGGGCGACGCGGGCCCGAGCCCCGCCCCCAGGCTCGCCAACAGCAGCGTCTGGCGGGCGCCCGGCGCCAGCGGGCCGAGCAACCGACGTGCCTCCGCACGCAGTTGGGCGGGCATCGGCAGCGGCTCGCCGGGACGGGGCACCGCGCGCCCGCCGGCGACCGCGCGGGCCAGCTCCAGGGCGAAGTGCGGGTTGCCGCCGCTGGTGCGGTGGATCTCTCGCAACGCCCAGCCGGGGACGCCCGCCGCCAGGCGCCGCCCGAGCAGCTCCGCGAGCGGCCCGAACTCCAACGGCCCCACCGGCAGTTCCTCCGCCGGCTGGGGCAATGCGCGTAGATGAAGGGCGACGTCGCCACCCGTCAGCGGAGTGCGCACGGTGGCCACCACGCCGACCGGCAGCCGCCGCACCCGGCGCGCCGCGAAGGCCAGCAGCTCGGCGCTCGGCCGGTCCAGCCACTGCAGGTCGTCGATGGCGAGCAACACCGGCCTGCCCGGCCGGGCCAGGGCCCGCAGCAGCGACAACACCGCGAGCCGCAGGGCGAGTTCGCCCTGCCGTCGGGACACGGCCGGCGGACCGCCGGTGAGCGCCGCGTCCAGCGCGGCGCGCTGCGCGGCCGGCAGCGCGTCGACGGCGGCCAGGCCCGACTCGTCGAGCTGGTCGTACAGGTCGATCAACGCCAGGAACGGCAGCCGCGACTCGGCGCGCGCCGGCGCGCAGCGCAGTACCAACGCGCCGTCCTGGTCGGCGCGGTCGGCCAGCGCGTCGAGCACCGCCGTCCGCCCGATGCCGACCGGCCCGGACAACAGCACCGCCCGGCCGCGGCGCAGCCGGTCCCCGGCGCGCGCCAACAGCTCGGCCCGGCCCACGAGGGGCCCCTCGGCGCCGAGCTCGGGTGGGGGACGGCCGTCCGCTGTGTCGAGCACCGATCAATACTGATCGAAACCCCGGCCGCCGCTCAATACGACGTCATCGGACCTTCACGTCCGGACCGCGGCGCGCCGGTTCGGCCCGGGGCGTTCGCGGAGCGCGTACCGCGCGACGGCTGCCCTCGCCGCGCGGCGTTCCTACCCTGGGGGGATGAGCGACCACGCCCCGAAACCCGCCCCCGACGAGGCGGAGCGCGCCGCCCGCGTCGTTCCCCTGACCCCGCGCCCGGAGGCGCCCCGCGCCAAGGAGCCGCTGTGGCGGCACCTGGTCGGCGACGTGCTGCGCCACGAACGCCGGACCCAGGAGCGGACCCTCAAGGACGTGGCCGACGAGGCCCGCATCTCCATGCCGTACCTCTCCGAGCTGGAGCGCGGTCGCAAGGAGGCCTCGTCCGAGGTGCTCGCCGCCGTCGCCCGCGCCCTCGGCCTCAGCCTGGCCGAGCTCCTCGCCCGCGCCCACGGCCGACTCGCCCCCACGCCCCGCACCACCACCTCCTCCGTCACCCGCCTCGCCCCCCGCCACGGCCGCACCCCCGGCCGCCACTCCAGCGAACTGCGCCTCGCGGCCTAGCCGCGTAGCCGCGCGGAGCGCGGCATCGGGACCGGGGCGCCCGCGCCGCGTGACCGGGCGCGCCGGGGCGGGTGGCCGCGTGCCGGCTGCGCCGGGGCGGGGTGGCTGCCGCCGTCCGGGGTTGGCGCTTGGCGCCTGCGGCGAGTCGTCGCCTGCTTGCCCCCGGCGCCGAAGCGGATGGCCGTTGCCGGGCCCCGCGCCGCTGTGCGTCGGCGCCGCTCCGTGCGCGGTTCGCCGCTGGCGTGCCGGCCGCGCCGGGGCGGGGTGGCTGCCGCCGTCCCAGGTCGGCGCTCGGCGCTGCGGCGAGTGTCTGCCGGCCGGGCGGCCCGGCCGGCGGCGGCCGGGCGGTTCACCGCGTGACTAGGTGGCGCGTGGGGTCAGGCCGTCGGCGCCGCACCGGGCCAGCGCCCGCTTGGCCGCGCCGACGTGGCGCACGGCGCGCACGGGTCGGCGCCGCATAGCCGCGTGGTGCGCAGGCGGGCACGGCCTCTGCGGCGGGTTGTTTGCCGGCCGCTGGCGCGGCACTGCGCCTGTTATCGGTGCCGCGCCGCCCGCTCGGTCCGCGTTGCGCCGAAGCCGGTGGGCGCCGCCCGGGCTGGAGCGCACGGGCCGCGCCAACCGGGCGGTTGACCTGGCCGTCGCGGTCGCCGGCGCCGCTCCGGCCGGCCCCCTGTCCCGTCCGGATCGCCCGGCCCGCGTGGTCAGGCGCCCGGAAGTGACGGCCGGCGGGTCAGGACCTGGTCCGCGAGGCCGTACTGCACCGCCTCGTGGGCCGTGAACACCCGGTCCCGGTCCATGTCGGCGCGGAGCGTGGCGACGTCGTGCGGCGTGTGGCGGGCCAGCACCTCCTCCACCTGCGAGCGGATCCTGACCATCTCCTTGGCCTGGAGGCTGAGGTCGGAGACCGTTCCCTGCCGGCCGCCGCTCGCCGGTTGGCCGAGCAGCACCCTGGCGTGTTCGAGCACCACCCGCCGGCCCGGGTCGCCGCCGGCGAGCAGCACGGCGGCCGTGGACGCCGCCTGCCCGACGCAGATGGTGGAGATCGGCGCGCTGACGTAGGTCATCGTGTCGTAGATGGCCATCAGCGAGGTGTACGAGCCGCCCGGCGAGTTGAGGTAGATCGAGATCTCGCTCTCCGGGCTCGCCGACTCCAGGTGGATCAGCTGCGCGATGACGACGTTCGCCACGCCGTCGTCGATCTCGGTGCCGAGGAAGATGACGCGCTCGGAGAGCAGCCGGCTGTAGATGTCGTAGGCGCGCTCGCCGTTCGGGGTGCGCTCGACCACGGTCGGAATCGTGTACTGGCTCATCCTCAGAACCCCGTCCTTCGCTGAAGGCCGGCCGGCCGCACGTCGTCCAGCGACGTCAGCACGTGGTCGACCAGCCCGTACTCCCTGGCCTCCTCGGCCGTGAACCAGCGGTCGCGGTCGCCGTCCCTGGCGATGGTCTCGGGGGACTGGCCGCTGTGCTCGGCGGTGATCCGCTCGATGGTCCGCTTGGTGTGCTCCAGGTTCTCCGCCTGGATCTCGATGTCCGCCGTGGTCCCGCCGATGCCGGCGGACGGCTGGTGCATCATGACGCGGGCGTGCGGCAGGGCGTAGCGCTTGCCGGCCGCGCCGACGGTGAGCAGGAACTGGCCCATGCTGCCGGCGAACCCCATGGCGAGCGTGGCCACGTCGTTGGGGATCAGCCGCATCGTGTCGTAGATGGCGAGCCCGGCGTGCACCGAGCCGCCCGGGCTGTTGATGTAGAGGCTGATGTCGGCCTTGGGGCTCTCGGCCGAGAGCAGCAGGAGTTGGGCGCAGATCCGGTTCGCCGACACCTCGTCGACCTGCGTGCCGAGGAACACGATCCGCTGGGTGAGCAGGCGGGCCGCGAGATGGTCGTCGAACCGGCTGGGCGGGGTGTCCCCGTCCGCCGCCCGGATGGGCAGGGTTGCTGTCATCGGTCCTCCCTGTCGAGGTTCGAGGGGCGAGGTATGCGCCCGGCGCCGGCGCGCCGGGCCGCTCTCCTCCCACCCTCGGCCGGATCCGGCGCGCGCCGAAGGTTTCTCGGCCCGTGGCAGATCTCCTCTCAGCCGAGCGCCAGCCGGGCGCGCGACCGCTTATGCGAACGACGTTCGACAGCTAGCATCCGGACCTTGACTGGGAGCGCTCCCAACCGCCCGGGCTCCCAACCGTTTTCGCCCCACCCCCCCCACCTCGCGGCATCGAACGGAAGGGACGACCGTGCAGAGCCGTACGCCTCCCCCACTCATCCCCCTCCTGACCCCCCTGCTGACCGCCCTCACCGCGCTGGCGATCCTGCTCGGCCTGGCGGTCGCCGCCCCCACCGCCCACGCGGCGGAGGACCGCCGGCCGCCGGCCGTCGCCTCGGCCCAGTCCACGGTCGCGGCCATGCAGCCCGGCTGGAACCTCGGCAACACCCTCGACTCCACCGGCTCGGACGAGACCTCGTGGGGCAACCCGCGGGTCACCCGCGAGCTGCTGCGCTCCATCAGGGCGCAGGGCTTCAACAGCGTGCGGATCCCGGTGACCTGGAGCCAGCACCAGGGCGCGGCGCCCTCCTACACCATCGACCCGGCCTACCTGGCCCGGGTGAGGGAGGTCGTCGACTGGGCGCTGGCCGAGGGGCTCCACGTGCTGATCAACGTGCACCACGACTCCTGGCAGTGGGTGATGAACCTGCCGACCCAGCACGACGCCGTGCTGGCCCGGTTCACCGCCACCTGGACCCAGATCGCGAACACCTTCCGCGGCTCCTCCGACCGGCTGCTCTTCGAGAGCATCAACGAGCCGTTCTTCGAGGGCAGTTCGGGTGACGCGCAGAACGCCCAGCTGCTGCACGAGCTCAACACCACGTTCCACGGCGTCGTCCGGCGCTCCGGCGGCAACAACGCCAGCCGGATCCTGGTGCTGCCGACCCTGCGCACCAACGCCGACCAGGCCAGGCTCGACGAACTGACGGCCACCTTCACGGCGCTGAACGACCCCAACCTGGTGGCCACGGTGCACTTCTACGGTTTCTGGCCGTTCAGCGTGAACGTCGCCGGCTACACCCGGTTCGACGCGGAGACCCAGCAGGACCTGGTCAACACCTTCGACCGCGTCCACAACGCGTTCACGGCCCGCGGCATCCCGGTGATCGTCGGCGAGTACGGGCTGCTCGGCTTCGACCGCCACACCGGCGTCATCGAGCAGGGCGAGAAGCTGAAGTTCTTCGAGTTCCTCGGCAACTACGCGCGCTCGCGCCAGCTCACGACGATGCTGTGGGACAACGGCCAGCACTTCAACCGGACCACGCTCCAGTGGACCGACCCGAGCCTCTTCCGGCAGATCAGGTCCAGCTGGACCACGGCCTCGTCGACGGCCGCGACCGACCAGATCTTCGTCCGCCGCGGCCAGACCCCGGCCGCCGCGACCATCGCCCTGAACCTCAACGGCAACACCCTGAGCTCGGTCCACCACGGCTCGACCCAGCTGGTGCGGGGCACCGACTACACGGTGAGCGGCGACCGGCTCACCATCACAGGACCCACCCTGGCCCGGCTCACCGCCTCCGGGGCCTACGGCGTCAACGCCGTGCTGTCGGCCCGCTTCTCGCGCGGCGTGCCGTGGGACCTGAACGTCATCACCTACGCCCCGCCGACCGTGCGCGCCGCCAGCGGCACGACGAACGGGCTGACCGTCCCGACCGCGTTCAACGGCGACCAACTGGCCACCATGGAGGCGGTCTACTCCGACGGCGGCTTCGCCGGGCCGCACAACTGGACCTCGTACAAGGAGTTCGGCGCCGCGTTCTCGCCGAACTACAGCGGGGGCGAGATCACCCTGCCCGCCGCGTTCTTCGCCGAGGTCCGCGACAACTCCACGGTCACGCTGACCTTCCACTTCTGGAGCGGCACCACCGTCCGCTACACCCTCACCCGCTCCGGCTCCACGGTCACCGGCACCCCGGCCTGAGGCCCGGGGCCGACGCCCGGGGGTCTAGGACCGGACCGCCGGCTGGGTGTTGGCGGCGTGCAGGTCGATCATGGTCCGCACCGGCGGCGGCAGCCAGGCGTCGACGGTGGCGGCCCACGGGTTGGCCAGCCGCTCACTGATCTCGGCCACGCTCGGCCGGGCCGCGGGATCGGGCGCCAGACAGCCCTGCACGAGATCCCGCAGCCCGGCCGGCAGCATGCCGAGGGCCGCCTGGACCGGCTGCCCGTCGGCGAGCGCCGCGATGCCACCGGCGTGGCACAGCACCATGCCGTACGCGTACACGTCGGTGGCGGGCGTGACCGCGCCGCCCGTCAGCTGCTCGGGCGCGAGGAAGCCGGGCGTGCCGACGACGTGTCCGGTGCGGGTCAGGGCGGTGCTGTCGACGGCGCGGGCGATCCCGAAGTCGATGACGCGGGGGCCGCCCTCGGAGACGATGATGTTGCTCGGCTTCAGGTCGCGGTGGATGATGCCGCAGCCGTGGATGCCGTGCAGGGCCTCGGCCACCCCGCCCGCGATCATGTACAGGGTGGGCGCGGGCAGCGCGCCGTGCCGGTTGATGACGTACTGGAGCGAGGGGCCCGGGATGTACTCGGTGGCCAGCCACGGCGGTTCGCCGTCCGGGTCGGCGTCGACCACGGCCGCGGTGCGGACGCCGCCCACCCGCCTGGCGGTCTCGACCTCCCGCGCGAACCGCCGGCGGAACGCGTCGTCGGCCTCGAACTGGCCGCGGATCACCTTGACCGCCACCAGCCGCTGGTCCGGTGAGCGGCCCAGGAAGACCGTGCCCATCCCGCCCTCGCCGAGCCGCGCGACCAGGTCGTAGGCGCCGACCCGGCGCGGGTCGCCGCTCTCCAGCGGCCACTGTCCCGTCTCGGCGGGGCCCGAGGCCCGAGGGCCGCGCGCGGCGGGTCCCGCGTCGACCGGGTCGACGAGGATCCGGTCGATCCGGACGCCCCAGGCCGCCGCGGACGCGCTCAACTCCTCGTGCAGCGTGGTGCCGATCCGGGTGCGCGAGCCGAGCGCCTGCTCCCGGTCCAGCGAACCGACGTGCGCCCGCACCGAGTTGTCGACCTGCTGCTGCAACGCCTGCTCGTGGTCGGCGACGTCGTACATCGCCTGCACCGGGTCGAACACCTCGACGTAGAGGGTGATGTCGATGCTCAGCTGGCCCCCGTCCCTGGTGGCCACCGGCGCCGCCGTCATCCGCACCACCCGCAGCCTGGTCTCGACGCGGTGTGCGACCTTCTCGATCCACGGGATGACCAGGTTCCAGCCGGGCCGCAGCGTCCGGTGGTAGCGGCCGAACCGTTCGACGAGGAAGACCTGCCCGGCCGGGACGGACTTGGCCGCGGTGATCCCCAGCACGATGAGCAGCGGCAGGCCGACCGCGTTGGCGATCAGGGTGATGACGAGATCCAAGGCCACTCCTCGGCCGGGGTGTGGTGCACGACACGGACGACGCGGCCAAGACTACGGTTCGCCGTTCCTCGGCCGTGACGCCAACGACCCTTCGCCGCAAGGCTGTTGCTTGTCAATTCCGTCAGTTCCCGAGCCCGGGGGGTACAGCCCGCTGTAGTCCCGATCGGGTGGCCAGCGGGCTCGGCCGCCGACCCCGCCGTCACTAGTTTCGTTGTTCGTCAGCCCAGCCGAGACCGAACCACCGTGACGGGAGCCCGACATGGACGACCCCTACCTCCTCACCGGCGACACCGCGAGCGCCCCCACACCGCCGTCCGCCGCCGCCCGGCCCGGGCTGCTGCCGGGACTGCTGTGGCTGGTCCTGGCGGTCAGCGCGGTCGGCAACTCCGTGGGCTCGCTCGCCGGAGCCCCGACCGCCGCCAACCTCGCCTTCGGCTCCGTCACCGTCCTCAGCGGGGCCGCCCTCGTCGCGCTCCGCCTCAGGTCGCGCCGGTGAGCGCCACCGCCACCCGGCCGGCCCCCGCGATCGTCCTCACCCGGGTCGGCAAGACCTACCCGGGCGGGGTGCGCGCCCTGCACGACGTGTCGTTGACCGTGGAGCGCGGCACCTTCCTCGCCGTGATGGGCCCCTCGGGCTCCGGCAAGAGCACCCTGATGCACTGCGCCGCCGGGCTCGACGTGCCGAGCGAGGGCGGCGTCTCCGTCGACGGGCACGAGATCGGCCGGCTGAACGAGACGCGCCGCACCGAACTGCGCCGGGAGCGCGTCGGGTTCGTCTTCCAGTCCTACAACCTGGTGCCCTCGCTCAGCGTCGCCGACAACATCACCCTGCCGCTGCGGCTCGCCGGCCGCGCCCCGGACCGGGAGTGGGTGAACGCGCTGGTCGAGCGGGTCGGCCTCGCCGGCCGGCTCGGCCACCGCCCGACCGAGCTCTCCGGCGGGCAGCAGCAACGCGCCGCCATCGTCCGGGCCCTGGTGGCCAGGCCGGCCGTGGTGTTCGCCGACGAGCCGACCGGCGCGCTCGACCTGCGCACCGCCCACCAGGTGCTCGACCTGCTGCGCGACCTCGTCGACGAACTGCGGCAGACCGTCGTGATGGTCACCCACGACCCGGCCGCCGCCGCGCGGGCGCACCGCGCCCTGGTGATGGCCGACGGCCGCGTCGTGGACACCCTCGACCGGCCCACCGCCGTCGAACTCGCCGACCGGCTCGTCGCCCTCGGAAAGGACTGAGCCCCATGCTGCGTCTCGCGGCGGACATGGCCAGACGCCGGATCACGGCCCTCCTCGCCGTGGCGTGCGCGGTGCTCGGCGGCGCCGCGCTGATCACCGCGACCGGCGTGCTCGCCGAGTCCGGGCTCCGCTCCCACCTGCCGGCCGGCCGGCTCGGCGACGTGGACGTCGTGGTCGCCGCCGACCAGACGTTCAGGACCGGCGGCGACCTGCCGATCGCGCTCCCCGAACGCGGCCGGGTGCCGGCCGGGCTCACCGACCGCCTCGCCGAGCTGCCGGGCGTCACCGCGGCCGTCGGCGACCTCGGCTTCCCCGCCGCGCTCGTCGCCTCCGACGGCCGGGTCGTGGCGACCGAGGACCCGGCGACCGCCGGGCACGGCTGGGCGTCGATCGGCCTGTTCGCCGACCCCGAGGTCGACGGCGCGCCGCCGGCCGGCGCCGGCGAGGTCGCGCTCGACGCCGCCCTCGCCGCCGCCGGCGACGTGCGCGCCGGCGACCGGGTCCTGGTCTCCGCGGCCGGCCGGACGGCCGAGTACCGCGTCTCCGCCGTGGTCGACGCGCCGGGGGCCGGCCTGCTCTTCGCCGACCCGACCGCCGCCGACCTCGCCGGCCGCCCCGGCACGGTCGACCTCGTCGGGCTGCGCGCCGAGCCGGGCGGTGCCGCGGCGCTCGCCGCCGCGGTACGGGACGAACTCGCCGAGGAACCCGGCCTCACGGTCGCCACCGGCGCGGACCGCGGCGACCTCGCCGAGCCCGCGGCCGGCGCCGCGCGTTCCCTGCTGATCCTGCTCGCCGGCTCGCTGTCCGGCGTCGTGCTGCTGGTCACCGGCTTCGCCATGGCCGGCGCGCTGGCCGTCTCCGTCGCCGGGCAGCGGCGCGAACTCGCCCTGATGCGGGCCGTCGGCGCGACCCCGAAGCAGATCCGCCACCTCGCCGCCGCCCAGGCGAGTGTGATCGCCGCCGTCGCCCTGGTGCCCGGCGTCGCCCTCGGCTATCCGCTGGCCGAGCGGTTCAGGGCCGCGCTCGCCGAACGCGGCGTCCTCCCCGAGGCCCTGCCGCTCACCCGCGGCCCGCTCCCGGCGCTCCTCACCGTCCTCCTGGTGGCGGTCGTCGTCCAGGTGTCGGCCAGGGGCGCGGCGTGGCGCGCCTCCCGGATGCCGGCCACCGAGGCGGTCGCCGAGTCGCGCGTCGAGCCGCGCGTCCCGTCCCGCCTCCGCACCCACGCCGGGCTGCTGGTGATCGCCGCCGCGACCACCCTCTCGGTCGCGCCGCTGCTGGCGCGGAACGCGCTCGGCGCGGCCGCCACCTCGATGGCCGGCATCGTCGGGGCGATCGGCCTGGCCATGGCCGGCCCGGCGCTGGTCGGGCGGGCGAGCGGCGCCCTCGCCAGGCGGCTGCCGGCCCGCGCCTCGGCCGCCACCTGGCTGGCGACGGCCAACATCCGCGGCCACGCGCTGCGTCTGGCCGGCGTCGTCAGCGCCCTCGGCATGGCGGTCGCCTTCGTCCTCACCTACGTCCTCGCCCAGACCACCGTGCTGGCCGCCGCCGACGCGGACGTGCACGACGGCACCCTCGCCCAGCACCGACTCGCCGCGCCGGCGCTCGGCGGGCTGCCCGCCGACGTGCTGCCGGAGGTGCGGGCGACCCCCGGGGTCCGGGCCGCGGTCCCGGTCGGCACCACCACCGTGATCCACTCCTACCGGATGCTCGGCGAGACCGAGGTGGAGTCGGCGTCCGCGCTGGTCCTCACCCCGGACGCGCCGGCCGTCCTCGATCTCGACGTGCGGGCCGGCAGCCTGGCCGACCTCACCGGCGACACCGTCGCGGTCAGCGAGGACGTCGCCCGCACCCGCGACGCGGGGCTCGGCTCCCGGGTGAGCCTGGTGCTCGGCGACGGCACCCAGGTCGAGGCCCGCGTCGTCGCCGTCTACGCCCGCGGCCTCGGCTTCGGACCGATCGCGCTCTCCCGCGACCTCGCGGCCGGCCACACCACCGGTGACCTCGACCAGAGCCTGCTGGTCCGCACCGACGACGAGGTGGGCGCCGAGGCCGCCCTCGCCGAACTCGTCGCCGCCCGCCCGGGACTCACCGTCGAGGCGACCGCCCTCGACACCGGCGGCGAGGCCCCGCCCGAGGTCTGGATGAACCTGGCCGTCGTCGTGGTCCTCCTCGGCTACCTGCTGCTCACCATCGCCAACCGGCTCGTCGCCACCACCGCCCAGCGCCGCGAGGAGATCGCCGCGCTCCGCCTCATCGGCACCACGCCCCGGCAGATCCGCGCCATGATGCGGCGCGAGGCCGCGATCGTCACCGCCGCCGCGCTCGCCGCCGGGCTCGCCCTCTCCGCCGTCCCGCTCGCCCTCCTCGGCCAGGGCTTCCTGGACCGACCCTGGCCGGCGGGACCCGGCTGGCTGCTGCCGGCGGCCGCCGCCACGGTCGCCGCCGTCGCCTTCCTCACCACCGAACTCCCCACCCGCCGGGCGCTGCGCGCCGCGCCCACCGGCTGAGCCGCGGGACCGCCGGTCACGCCATCGTCTTCGCCCCGTCCAGGGCCTCGCGGACGATGTCGGCGTGGCCGGCGTGCTGCGCGGTCTCCGCGATGATGTGCAGCAGCGCCCGGCGGGCCGACCAGCGGGCGCCCGGCTCCCACCACGGGGCCTCAGGCAGCGGGTGGTCGACGCTCAGGTCGGGGAGGGTGGCCACCAGCTCGTCCGTCCTGCGGGCCGTCTCCTCGTACTCGGCCAGCACGCCCGCCAGCGTCTCGCCCGGCAGCAGCCGGAACTCGTCGGCGAGCCTGGCCTGGTTGGCCTCGTCGGTGAACTCGCCGAGCGCCGATGGGCCCTCCTGGATGAACGCCACCCAGCCCCGCTCCTGCGCGGAGACGTGCTTGATCACCCCGGCCAGGCACAGCGCGCTGACGGTGGTCCGCCGGCTGGCCTGCTCGTCGGTGAGGTCCCGCGCCGTGTGGCGCAGGAAGTGCCGGTGCAGCGCCAGCGTCTCCAGCAGGTCGGCCCGCTCCGAGTCCAGCTTCGCGTCCTGAACGGTCATGATCTCCGCCTCTCGGTCTCTCCGTCGGTCGAGAACGACGCTATGGTCCCCTCCGGCCACTTCCTGACCTGAATTACGGGGAGACTCACTCGTATGGCGAACACCAGCTCCCGGACCCTGCGGCTGCTCTCCCTGCTCCAGACCCACCGCTACTGGCCCGGCACCGAACTGGCCGACCGGCTCGACGTCTCGGTCCGCACCCTGCGCCGGGACGTCGACCGGCTGCGTGAACTCGGCTACCCGGTCGAGGCGCGCCGCGGCGTCGAGGGCGGCTACCAGCTCGCGGCCGGCGCCGCGCTGCCGCCGCTGGTGATCGACGACGACGAGGCCGTCGCCCTGGTCGTGGCGCTGCGGGCCGGCGCGCAGGGCGGGGCGGAGGGGATCGCGGAGCCGTCGGTCCGGGTCCTGTCCAAGGTGACGCGGGTGCTGCCGGCCCGACTGCGGCGGCGCGTGGAGGCCCTGCACGCGATGACGGTGCCGGCCGGCTGGGGGGCCGCCGGCGACGCCTCCTTCGACCCGGCCGTCCTCACCGTCCTCGCGCTGGCCTGCCGGGACGACGAGCAGCTCCGCTTCACCTACACCGCCGCGTCCGGCGAGCCCACCGAGCGGCACGTCGAACCGCACCGCCTGGTCTGCCTCGGCCGCCGCTGGTACCTCGTCGCCTACGACCTCACCCGGCACGACTGGCGCACCTTCCGGATCGACCGGCTCTCCGGGCCCCGCACCACCGGCGGCCGCTTCCGCCCCCGGCCGCTCCCGGCGGCCGACGCCGCCGAGTTCGTCCGCAGCGGCCTGCGGGAGCTGCCGCGCCCCCACCGGGTGGAGGTGCTGGTCGACGCCCCCGCCCCGACCGTCCGCGCCCGCGTCGGCCGCTGGGGCACGGTCGAGGAGGTCGACGCCACGCACTGCCGGCTGCTGATGACCGCCGACACCCTGAACTGGCCCATGCTGGCGCTCGGCACCCTGGATGCCGACTTCACCGTCCTCGCCCCACCCGAACTCCGCGACGAACTCCGCACCTGGGGCACCCGCTTCACCCGCGCGGCGCTGGCGCCTGACGGCGCCTGAGGCCGTGCGCCTGCCGGCGCGGTCTCGTGCGTGGCGGCGCGCGGCGCCGCTGCGAACGGTGAACGGGCCGGCCCGCGTCGCCTGCCGGCGCCCGGCCCCGACCTTAGGCGGCGGCCGATGCCTGACGGTGCGCGGCGCCGCGCCTCTGCCGGCACGGTGCCGTGCGCCTGCCGGCGCTCGGCGCGGCAACGAACCGCTGGCGCGTCCGGCACCCTTCGCCGCGCTGCCAGGCGCACGTCGTGGCTGCGAACCGCGACGGGGGCGACCGCGTGTCGTCAGGCGGCGCCTGGGGCCCATCCGGTTGGGGCGGTCTGCTTCTGGCGATGCCCGGGCCCCTGCCTTGGTCGGTGGCGGACGGCTGGCCGGCGTGCGGCGCGCGCCCGGCGTGGCTACGAACGGCGGCGGGGGCGGCCGCCGCCGCGGCGGCCGCCCGTGGTTCCGGAGCCGCGGCGTGCGCCGGTGTTCTGACGCCTGCCCTGCGACGCGCCGCCCTTCGCCTGCGCCTTGCCCTTGGCACTCTTGGCGCCTGCGGCGCCCTTCGCGCCTCCCGCCGCGGTCTCCTTCTGGCGGCCGCGGGAGCTGTTGACCGTGCGGCCGCGGACGATGCCGATGAAGTCCTCCATCAGCTCGGTGGTCCTGTCCTCCCGCCACGCCAGGCCGACCCGTGACTCGGGGACGCCGGTGAGCGGCCGGTACGTGAGGTCCCTGCGGTGGTACAGGCGGGCGAGCGACTGCGGCACGACCAGCAGCCCCACCCCCGCCGCCACCAGCTCGACGGCGTCCGCCGTCGTCGCGGGGCGCTCGTTCGCGGCGCGCCCCGGTGGCCGTTCCCAGTCGAGCGTGTCGTCGAGCGGGTGCAGCACCAGCTCGTCCGCGAGGTCCTCGACCGACACCTCGTCGACCGCCGTCACCACGTGGTCCTTGGGCACCACGACCACGGTCGTCTCGGTGTAGAGCGGGATCAGGCTCAGGTCCGTCCGGTCGGTCGGCAACCGGAGGAAGCACGCGTCGGCCTCGCCCGCGCGGAGCGCGTCGGACGCCTCGGCCACCGGCACCCCGGCGAGCGTCAGCGGGACGTCGGGCATCCGCTCGCCCCAGATCCGCACCCACTTGCCCGGGGTCACGCCCGGCACGTACGCCAGCCGGAACGAGGGGGCCGCTTCCGATTCCGTCACGACGTCCGTCACCCCGCCAGGCTAACCGGTCCTGGTCCGAGGGCCGGGCGCGCGCTCGTTACCCTTGGCGGCATGACCTCGCACCGGACCTCCCAGACGATGAAGCCCGCCACCGCGGCGAAGAAACTGGAGGTCTACCTCCCGGCCACCCCCGCCGAGTTCCAGGAGGGCGTCGTCACGCGCGCCGAGCTCAACGCGCTGCAGACCGACCCGCCGCAGTGGCTGCGGGACCTGCGCCGTGACGGACCGCACCCCCGCCCGGTGGTCGCGGCCAGGCTCGGTGTCTCCATCGCAGGGCTGGCGCGGGGCGGGGTCACCGAGGCCCTCACCACCGAGCAGATCGAGGCGCTGCGGAACGACCCGCCGGAGTGGCTGGAGCGGGAGCGCGCCACCCAGGCCGAGGTCCGCAAGGAGGCGGACCGCGTCAGGGAGAAGCAGGAGAAGCGGGAGAAGAAGGAGAAGGACGCGGCCCGGCACGACGTGCCCACCACGCGGTCACGGAAGTAGCAG
Source organism: Streptomyces sp. NPDC127098 (assembly GCF_042722465.1). Classification (NCBI taxonomy): domain Bacteria; kingdom Bacillati; phylum Actinomycetota; class Actinomycetes; order Kitasatosporales; family Streptomycetaceae; genus Streptomyces; species Streptomyces sp. NPDC127098. Next base: position 20,344 of record NZ_JBHXFJ010000006.1, on the reverse strand, counting down.
TGCGGCCCTGATTGCGATGAGCGTGTAACTTCTCATCCTTCCCAGGTGGTTGAGTGAATACTCTCCCCCTCGTTCGTCGAAACGCCTCGAGGGGGATATCTGATGCGCAGGACCATACGTCTCGCCCTGCCCGCGGTCGCCGTCGCCACCGCGCTCGTGCTGGCCGGCTGCAAGAGCGGACGGGGCGGCGGCTCGTCGTCCGACGACCATGGCGGTGGGAGCAGCAGCACCGGCGGCCAGCACGACGACGATGACGACGACCTCGACATCGACTTCGGCGGCACCAGCGGCGGGGGCGGCACCACCTCGGGCGGCGGCACGGGCGGCAGGACCGACACCGACACCGTGCCCACCAACGCCCAACTCGAAGGTGACTGGTACACGGGCGTCGACCCGATGGCCGCCAACCTGGAGATCGAGGCCGGCCAGGTCACCTTCTACGAGGACTTCGACGTCGAGGGCGACGTCTGCGAGGGCACCGTCAGCGACGGCCGCCTGACCCTGACCAGCTGCGAGCAGTTCGGCAGCCAGAGCTGGAACGAGGGCGGCGCCAACCTGTTCCTGTCCGGCGACGTCCTCCAGGTCACCTGGTCCTCCGGCACCACGATGGAGATGCGGAACATCCACACCCCCGGCAGCTTCACCGACGCCGAGCTGGCCGAGCTGGAGGCGACGATCGACCGCATGAACGGCATGTGAGGGCAGGCAGGGGCAGGTAGGGCGGCGCGGCGGGGGCCGGGCGGCGCCCCGCCGCCGATCACGCGGTCACGCCGGGGCCGGGGAGTGCGGCCCGGTGTCCTCCCGCACCGCCGCGAGCACCTGGGCGGCGGCCCGGTCGGCGCCGGCCAGCAGCGGGGACGGGGTGCCCGGGGTGGCGCCGATGGCCGAGCCCGGCTGCACGCCCTCGGCCGGGATGCCGAGCACGACCACCCGCTCGTCCGCGACGCCGGCCGCGTCCAGGAGGTGGAAGCCGTCCGGGGTGACGTCCAGGGTGCCGCTGGACACCGGCGGGCCCTGGTCGCTCGGCCAGCGGTGCAGCCGCGCCCGCCCCTCGCGCAGCAGCGCGTCGAGCAGCGGGTCGTCGGTGTCGGTCACGATCCCCTTGGACATGCGGGTCTCCACGAACGCGCGGGCCCGCACCGGCGCGGCCCGTCGCACCGCGGACCGACCGACGAACGCGCCGTCCTCGTGGCTCACCGAGGCGTCCTCGCCGAGCAGTTCGAGGACCCCCGCGTCGATCAGGGCCAGCACCTGGGCGGTGCGGTGTGGCGGCGGACCGGACGCCAGGGCGAGTCCGAGCGGGGTGAACCAGCCGTCGACGTCCCGCGCGACGCTGCCGCCGTCCAGGGCGCCGCGGGTCACCAGTCGCCGCACCGGGCCGCGCAGCGCGGCCATGGCGCGGTTGACGGCGTTGCGCGGGCTGGTGAGGGGGGCGTGCATCGCGTCCAGCTCGTCCTCGACGTGCTCGCGCACCCACCGCCGCCAGGTCTCCTCGCTCACCGGGCCCGGCGAGCGCGGCCGGTCGAGCCGGCCCACGGACAGCGCCCAGCGGTCCGAGGTCACCGCGGCCGCGACCACCTCGTCCACCTCCGCGTCCCGCGTCGCGGCGCGCAGCCGGTCGAGCAGCTCCGCCTCGTCGGCGCCCGGCCGCAGCGCCTCCGGGCGGTGCGCGAGCAGGGTGGAGAGGTGCGCCCAGGCGAACTCCCGGGCGAGCCGCGGCCACACGTCGCGGCGGAAGTCCCGGCCGCGGCCGGCGGCCGTCCGCTCGAACCAGTCGCGGGTGGCGAGCCGCGGCTCGTACCGGGGCGGGAACCCCGTCGGGTAGGTCGCCTTCGACCGGTACGGCAGGCCGCGCCGCGAGCCCGCCACCAGGTGCGGCTCGCGGCCGCTCGGCAGGTAGCGAAGACGCGCCGGCCGCGCCGGGTCGCCGGCGGGCTCGAAGCCGCCGCCGCGCCCCTCGGTGAGCAGCGCGACCACGTCGAAGAAGTTCGCGCCCAACCCCGCCACCAGCACGGTCTCGCCGGCCGGCACCAGGTCCCAGTCGCGTTCCGCGGGCATGCCGGGCTCGACGTAGACGAGTCCTTCGCGCTCGGCGGCCGCCACCAGGGACCGCACCCGCGGCGAGCGCTTGGCCTGCACCATTCCCTGGGCCAGCACGACGACGCGGCCGGTCAGCTCCTGACCGTCGGCCAGCCGGACGGTGCGGGACCCGTCCTGGGCCGGCGCCAGGTAGACGGCGGTGCCGATCAGCCGGGTGACCGCCACCCGGCCCGTGGCCTCGGCCCGCGCCAACTGCTCCCGGTAGTACACGCCCTGGATCCGGCGGGTCGGGTAGGACCACGGGCGCAGCTCGGCGGCCTCCGCGGCCACCCAGGCGGGGCGGTCCGGCGGTGGGTCGCTCTCGCGCGCCCAGGTGATCAGGTCGGGGCCCGTCGTCACCGGGCCCGTCATGGGCGTGGACTCGTCGGTGTAGATGGTGGTGTGGGCGCTGTAGGTGTTGTTGAGGAGCAGCGGGGACTGGTCCGTGCGCCAGGTGGCGCCGGCGCCGACCTCCACCCGGTCCACCACGGCCACCCGCACCGGCGGCGCGTCGGCCGGGTGCCGGGCGGCCAGCCGCTCCACGACGGCGACCGCGCGGGGTCCGCCGCCGACCACGACCGCGTCGAAGGCGGTGGCGGCCGTCACGCCGACTCCGTGGCCGTCGCCGTGGCCGTCACCGCCGCCGACGGCTCCAGCGCCGCCGGCCGCACCTCGACGCCGTTCTCGCCCCGGCTGACCCGCACGTCGAGCCCGTAGACCCGGCTGAGCACGGCGGCGTCGAACGCCTCGGCCGGCGGCCCGTCCGCGACGACGCGCCCGCCGTCCAGCAGGACCGCCTGGTCGCAGAAGTGCGCCGCGTGGTTGAGGTCGTGGATGGCGATCAGCGCGGTGACGCCCTCCTCGCGGGTCACGGAGCGGACGATCTGCAACGTCTCGATCTGGTACCGCAGGTCGAGCGCGGACGTCGGCTCGTCCAGCAGCAGCACCCGTGGCTGCTGGGCCAGGGCGCGGGCGATGAGCACCCGCTGGGCCTGCCCGCCGGAGAGCTGGGACAGCGGCCGGTCGGCAAGATCGGTCAGGCCGAGCCGGTCGATCGCGGCGTCCACGATCTCCCAGTCCCGCCGGGTGGGCCGCAGCCCGATGTGCGGGGTGCGGCCGAGCAGCACGGCCTCCCGCACGGCCTGTTCGAAGGGCGTCGCCCCCGACTGCGGGACGTAGGCGACCACGCGGGCGTGCTCGCGGCGGGAGACGGCCAGCAGGTCCTGGCCGCCGAAGGAGACGGTGCCGCCGGCCGGCGCGAGCACCCGGGCGATGATCTTGGTGAGGGTGGACTTCCCCGAACCGTTCGGGCCCAGCAGGGCGCAGAAGCCGCCCTCCGCCACCCGCAGGTCGACGCCCTCCAGGACCGGGTTGCGCCGGTAGGCGAACCGGACCGACGCGACATCGAGACTCACTGGGCGGCCCTCCTGGTCAGGATCAGGTTGATGAACACGGGGGCGCCGATGAAGGCGACGACGATGCCGACCGGGATCACCGAGGGCGCCAGCACGGTGCGTCCCACCGTGTCCGCGACCACCAGCAGCAGCCCGCCGGTGAGGAAGGAGAACGGCAGCAGGTAGCGGTGGTCGGCGCCGATCGCCAGGCGGGCGATGTGCGGTCCCACCAGGCCGACGAAGCCGATCACGCCGCAGAAGGACACCACGACCGCCGCGAGCACCACCGAGACCACGATCAGCCCCACCCGCACCGCGGTGACGTTGACGCCGAGGCTCTTGGCCGCGTCGTCGCCGGCGAAGGCGATGGCGTTGAGGTCGCGGCTGAACCAGAGCAGCAGCGGCAGCGCCGCCAGCGCGAAGCAGCCCACCACCAGGACGTCGTGCCAGCCGGCGTCGTTCACCGAGCCGAAGGTCCAGCGCACGATGGCCTGGAGGGTGTTCTCGTCGGCCACGAACTGCAGGGCCGCGGTCATCGCCTCGAAGAGCTGGGTGAGCGCGATGCCGAGCAGCAGCAGGGTGGCGGCGGACATCGCCTTGGCGGAGGCCAGGCCGAGGACCAGCGCGGAGACCGCCAGCGCGGTGCCGAGCGCGCTGCCGATGACCAGCCACGAACCCGATCCCGCGGAGCCGCCGGTGACGAGGATCGCCAGCGCGGCGCCGAACGCGGCGGCCGGCGAGACGCCCAGCGTGAACGGGCTGACCAGCGGGTTGCGCAGCAGGCCCTGCATGACCACGCCCGCCATCGAGAGCGCCGCGCCGGCCGCGAAGGCGAGCAGCACCCGGGGCAGCCGCAGGTTGATGATGACCGAGTAGGTCTGGGCGAAGTCCGCGTCCAGCACGCCGCCGAACACGCGGAGGCGGACCGCGCGCCACACGTCGGCCAGCCCGGCGTCGGTGGTGCCGGCCGTGACGCACCAGGCGATGACGAGGACGGACAGCACCGTGCCGGCCCAGAGCACCGCCGGCCGACCCGTCCACGCCCGGCGCCGGCCGTCACGGCCCCGGCCCCGGCCCCCGTCTCCGGCCTCCGACGGCTCGGAGGCCGGCGCGCGGGGGACGGGCGCCGCCGCCGTCTCGCCAGCTGAGATGCTCATCTCGCGTCAGCTCACCTTCTGGATGTACGCGTCCGCGCCGGGGAACTCCGTGCCCTGGAACTCCTCGGCCCACCGCGCCAGGTAGTCGCCGGGCTCGACGTCGGCGAACTCCTCGGGGTGCAGCCAACTCGCCAGGTACAGCGCCCCGATGGCCTTGGACAGACCGCTGGTGGCCCAGCCGTTGGTCACGAAGACCCGGTCGCCGGTGGTCGCCGAGAGGTCCTGCCAGCCGGCCCGCCCGAGCAGCTCGTCGCGCAGCGTGTCGAACCGCTCCTGCCCCGTCGGCTCGGCGGAAGGCCCGAACTCGTGGACCACGACCTCCGGATCGCGCTCCAGGATGGCGGCGGGGTCCACCGTCGTCTCGGACTGCTCGTCCCCGCCGGTGTCCAGGTCGCCGAAGACGTTCTCGCCGCCTGCGGCCACGATGATCTGGTCGAAGCCCGAGCCGGGCAGCCCGGTCAGGTACGGCTGCTCGGTCTCCCAGTACACGCGCACCGGCTCGGTGCCGGCCACCCGCTCGTCGATCAGCCCGAAGATCTCGTCGTAGAAGCCGGAGACCCGCTCGGCACCCTCCGGCTCGCCGAAGACCTCGCCCAGCAGGTCCACGGTCTCGTGGAACACGTCGAAGTCCCAGGCGGTGGCTACGACCACGGGGATGCCGAAGGACTCAAGCTGCTCGCTGGCCTCCTGCCAGGCCCCGTTGCGGGGCAGGATGAAGACGTCGGGGTCGAGTTCGACGACCGACTCGTAGTTGATCTCCTGGAGGTCCTCGCTGACCACCTCGTCGTCGGCGATGCCCAGGTAGGGCAGGCGGGTCTGCGAGACCCGGTCGAAGCCCACGACCCGGTCGCCCGCCCCGATGGCCTGGGCGAACTCGTTGCCGTAGCTGTTCAGGACGACCGCGCGCTCGGCGGGCCCGTCGAGCTCCACGGTGCGGCCGACGTCGTCGACGACGGTGAGCGAGCCCTCCCGGTCGCCGCCGCTCTCCTCCGCCGTGTCCTCGGTGGTGACGGTCCCGCAGGCGCCGGCCAGGAACACGACGGCGGTCGTGGCGGCGAGCGCGGAGATCCGGGGCAGGCGTTCTCTCATGACGTTTTCCTTACGAGTGGTTCGGGGATGCGGGGTGGTCAGGGCCAGTAGGGGTCGCCGAGGCTGAGCATCAGCCGGTTCGCCCAGGCGAAGAAGGAGGTGGCCGCCACCAGGTCGGTCAACTCGACGTCGGTGAGCCCCTCGGCGCGCAGCCGGTCCACGTGGGCCGTGGTGGCGCTGACCGGGGTGGTGGCGAGCGCCGCGGCGAACTCGACGATCGCGGCCCAGCGGGAGTCCTGGCCCTCGGCCAGCGGCGCGGTGCGCGGCGGCACCCAGTCGGCGTCCCTCCCCAGCGAGACCCCGAGCAGCCGGTCCACGTCCGCCGGGCGCTTGGACATCTGGGCGGACTTCCGGGCGTGCACGGAGGCGCAGTACACGCAGTCCGTCACCTTGCTGGTCGCCGCGGCGGCGAGCTCGCGCTCGGCGCGGGGCAGGCCCTCGACGGTGGCGAAGATCGCGGCGTCCAACGCGGTGCGGGCCGCCAGGACCCTGGGCAGCCGGGCCAGCAGCCGGAAGTACTCGCCGTTGGTCTTGCCCCGGAAGGAGTCCTCCTGTTCGGCGGTCAGCTCCTCGGTCGGCACCGGCGCCACCCACGCCGTCCAGGACAGCAACTCCCTGGTGTACTCGACGGGCCGCGCCCGCCCGTTGGACGCCGTCCGCGCGGTGCTCTTGACCCGCCCGCGCCCGGGCGTGGCCCGCCCCGGCCGCGCCGCCACGTCCGGGCCGCGCCCCTCGAGCAGCCGCAGCCCCTGGATCGCCCGCGCCTGGAACGCGGTGAACGCCGCGACCTGCGAGATCGCCACGATCTCGTCCGGCGACCACCCGGCCGCGGCCAGCCGCTCCAGATCCTCGCGGGTGGCCAACGCCGGCGAGACGGAGACCAGGTCGACATGGGCCGCCGCCGCCCGCAACGCCGGGTCCTCGGGAAGCTCGTCCCCCCACAGCGCCGGATCGCCGCCCCGCTCCGCGTGCTCCTGAACCAGCTCCGCCACGCCGTGCCAGCGCGCGGCCAACGCGGCCAGGCCACGCCGCACCGGTACCTCGTCGCCGAACAGCGCCTCCCCGGCCTGCTGGGCCCGCGCCGCCACCAACGGCTTGGTGCCGCGCGCCGCCTCGACCCCCTCCCCGAGACCGGCCAGCCGCCCGATGTCGTCCTGCTCCGTGGTGCCCATGAACTCCGCCTCGCCGTGCCTGCTCACTGAAGGCCGAGGCACGGGCAAACCGCTCGGCCGTCCACATATCAAGACGGAGTTCTCGCTATTCGAGAGCTCACCGGAGCACGCTTGCCGCATCACCGCAGCCGGGTCGTCTCCCCGGGGGCACCCCACCGTGCAGGAGGGTTGCCGGCCAGCTAGCCGGGGCTTCACGCTGGCACTCTTGACCTGCGCGGAAACGTAGCCGACGAAAACGCCCCAGAGAACCCGCTGTCCGCCATATGAGACATGCGTCCACGGGCCGGGTGGCACCTGGTCCGCGCCTCACATCTCCGACACGATGACGCGATGCGTCCCTTCCGCTTCCTCACCGTCGTCGGCGAACAGCACGACGGACCCGGCCTGGCCGCCTTCGCCCGCCGCGCGGAGTCGATCGGCTACAGCGCCCTGGTGATCCCCGACCACCTCGTGGCCCAGTACGCCCCGGTCCCCCTCCTCGCCGCCGCGGCCGCGGCGACCGAGAGGCTCCGCGTCGGCACCTTCGTGTTCAACACCAACCTGCGGCACCCCGCCGTCCTGGCCCAGGAACTCGCGACGCTCGACCGACTCTCCGGCGGACGCCTGGAGATCGGCTTCGGAGCCGGCTGGAACAAGCCCGAGCACGACGCGATCGGCATCCCCTTCGAGCCCGTCGCCACCCGGGTCGCCAGACTCACCGAAGCCATCCGGGTCCTCAAGGGCTGCTTCGCCGACGAGAGGTTCACCTTCGCCGGCGAGCACTACACGATCACCGACTACGACGCCCAGCCCAAGCCGGTCCAACGCCCGCACCCGCCGATCTTCGTCGGCGGTGGCGGAAGGCGACTGCTGACGCTGGCCGCCAGGGAGGCGGGGATCGTCGGCCTGGCGCCCCGGCTCGGGAGAAACGAGCAGGGCCTGCCGACCCTCGACGCACCGAGCATCACCCTCGCCGCCACCGAGGAGAAGATCGGCTGGATCCGCGAGGCGGCCGGCGACCGTTTCGCCGAGCTCGAACTGAACAGCTACCCGACCGGCGGCCCGATGGTCCTCACCCACGACGCCAGGGGCGAGACCCGCAGACGGGCCGACCAACTCCGCGAACGCACCGGCGTCGAACTCACCGCCGAGGAGATCGCGGAGTCCCCGCACGTGTTCATCGGCTCCATCAGAGAACTCACCCGCAAGTTCGTCGACCTGCGCGAACGCCTAGGCATCAGCTCCTTCCTCCTCGACGACATGGAGACCTTCGCCCCGATCGTCGAGGAGCTGGCGGGTCGCTGACGGCCCCGAGCACGTCAGGTCAACGGCTCGATCGGCTCCGGGGACGCGAACCGGCGCAGGACGTTGCCCGTGAGGCGGGAGACGTCGTTGTCGTAGCCGTTGTGCGCGAGGCTGCCGGCCCAGGCGATGGAGCCGGTCGAGAAGACCGCCCCGTTCCCCGCCGTCGTGAAGTACACGACGTCGGCCCGGACCTGGAAGGAGTCCGTCCCGCCGAGACCGTCGAACGGGAAGAGGATCTCCTCGGCGACGAGCGGGTAGTTGTCGGAGTGGCGGCCGGCGCTGGTGGCGAGCAGCCGGGCGTGCGCGGGGGTGCCGAGCGACAGGTCGTACCGGTCGCACTCGTGGCCGGCCGCGCCGCCCCCGACCAGCCCGTGGTCACCGATCACCCGCACGTCCTCGAGACCCCGGGTGATGAAGGCGACCTCCGGGTCGGCGAAGTCGGCGAGGGTGGCATACGGCGACGAGCGGTCCATGCCCTCGGTCGTGAACCCGACCCCGAACAGCTTCTGCGGCGCCCGCCCCCGGTTCCGCCACAGGCCACCGCGCTCCGGGGTGAAGGCCATGTGCAGCTCGCCAGGACGGGCCTGCCAGGCGCGACACCCGCTCTCGCCCTTCCGCACCTCGATCAGGTGCGGCTTGTCGGGGTGCTGGCTGGTGACCCAGTAGAAGCCGTTGGCGCCGAGGTACATCGCCCGCCCGCCGTCACCGAGGTAGCGCTCCCAGGCGTCGAGCATCCGCGCCGTGTAGTACTCCGGGTGCGTGCCGGTCAGCACCACCCGGTACCTGCCGAGCAGGTCCGCGCCCTCCCGGTGCAGGTCCTCGTCGGTCGCCACATCGAAGTCGACCCCGGTGCCGGTCAGCCAGTCGACGATGTGCAGGTCCGCCGGGAACTGCCACAGCGAGCCCGTGGCGTGCCGGAAACCCGGCCGCATCGTGACGATCGGCCGCAGCCTGCTGGACACCGCGACGCCGCTGCCGTCGGAGTGCAGGTCGTAGGTGGACAGGCCGAACTCGGGGTGTTCCTGCAGGTGCAGGTCCGCGGCGGCGATCACCGAGGTGTGCCCCATGATCGACTGCGCCACCGGCACCTCGGGCAGGATGTGGTCGTTGGCGTACGCGAGGTAGCTCATGGTGGGGAACAGCAGCAGCACCCGCGAGGTCGCCGTGGACCGGGGCGGGAGTACCCAGAACGGGATGTGGTCGACGTGCCCGCCGAGCCGCACGCGCAGGGCGTACACGCCGCTCGCCAGGCCGTCGGGCACCACCAGCCGCACGTCGGTCTCCCAGCCGGCGTCCTCCAGCGCGTCGTCGTGGAAGTGCAGGGCGCCGTACTGCTCCGGCGCGTGCCGGTAGTTCTCCTCCTGGCCCGTCCAGTTCCAGCCCGTCATGCCGCGGTAGGGCGCGTTGTGGCAGCGGCCGTGCCAGCCGTTCGGTCCCGCGTCGGCGCAGTGGTCGGAGGCGACGCCCGACGCGCCGATCTCCGCGCCGAAGTCCCATCGGGCCAGCAGCCCGGCGGCCGGCCGCTCGCCCCGCGCGAGGGCGGCCACGGTCGCGTCGTCCGGCGCCCGGTCGAAGACCGCCGGCGAGTCGAGCTTGCCGTTGAAGTGACCGGCCGTCGTGGCCCTGCCACCGTCCCAGCACGCGGCGAGCACCACCGGGGCGTCGGCCCGCCCCGGCGACGCGGCGCCGGTGCCCGAGCCGGTCACCTCGGCCGCCAGACCGGCCGCCGGGCTCCACAGGCTGTTGACGGACGTGAGCGTGGGGACCGCGGCGATCCGGGTGGTCCCGCCGTCCCAACCGGCCGTGACGGAGTACCAGATCCACGGCAGCAGCGGCGCGTCGGCGGCCGTCTCGTGCACCGTGTCGCCGTCGCCCAGACGCAGCGTCAGCAGCCCGCCCCGCAGGCCGAGCCACCAGCCCGTCCCCGTCGCGGCGTCCCACCGCGACAGGAGGGTCCCACCGTCGACCTGAGGCGTGGTCGGCTGCGCGAACACGTGGAGCCCTCCCGACGCGCCGAGCGCCAGGCCGCCCCCGTCCTCCACCAGCACGGCCGATCCGGTCCGGATCTCCTGCCGGCGGGCGGGATAGCGGCCGGTGGCCGGAGTGTCGACCACCTCCTCGGAGAAGCCGGGGCCGGCCGGGTTGGTGTCGCCGTTGCGCAACCGGACGACCTCGGCCTCGAACTCGCCGGGCTCGTCACAGCTGATCCGGAACTCGATCGGCTCACCTGGCGCGACCGACAGCCGATCCGCGTAGCCGGTCACCGCGGGGCGCGGGACGTGGATCACCACGCGGACTCTCCCGCCGCGGCGGAACGCATGTCCGCGACCCGCTTCAGGAAGACGGCGTGCATCGCCTCCGCCTCGGTCCGGTAGGGCCCGTCGTCGAGCACGACGGGAGCCTCGCCACGCACCCCGGCGAGCGCCCCGACGCGGTACTCGTGCCAGGGCCGGACCGCGACGATGACGTACTTCCCCGGCAGCGCCGCCCGGCGCTGGTAGCGCAGCACCCGCTGCAGGGCGTCACTGTGCGGGCCCGCCGGGTTCGCCGCGTGCTCGGCGATCACCTCGTCCGTGCACAACCGGACCGCCCTGGCCCGCGCACCCTTTTCGAACAGCTCGTAGACCTCGAGTTGTCTGTCTCGCATGGCTTCCACTACCTCGCTCCGGGAGCGCCAACGATAAGCAGCGCCCCCACCGGCGACCGGGGTGTTTCACCCCTGCCATGCCTCGCACTCACCTGGACGGCCGCGGCGCGCCGTCCGGTCAGAGCCGACCGCTGTGGCGCAGCCGGAGCCGGCGCCGGGGATGCGAACGCAGCACGGGGTGGAGGTCCCAGCCCTGCTCCGAGGCGACCCGCAGGACGTAACCGGCGCCCGCGCCCCGGAAGTAGTGCACTCCGAGGTCCAGATCGCGCTGGAGACCGTGGGAGGTCTCCACCCGCCGGGTCTTCCCGGCGATGTGACGGTCCACGCGCGCCCGGTAGTACGCCGAGTCGCCCTCCCGCACGAGCGCCACCGGGGTCACACACCAGCGGGGGATGAACGGCACCCGGACCAGCATGGCGTCCAGCACCCGTGTCGCGCCGTCCTCGGTGCGCGGCAGCACGTAGACGACCAGTTGGACCACCGCGGCCACGCCGTAGAAGCAGGCCATGAGGGCGATCCACACCACCCACCACAGCGGCAGGAACACCAGGGTCAGGGGGAACAGCAGCAGCCAGCGCGGCGCGGCCGGCCGGACGGGAAGCGGTCTCCAGGCAGGATCGTCGTAGTCAGGCACGGACGGTGTTCTCCCCCGGGTTCGTCATGGTGCTCGACGGCGTGCCGAGTCTACGCCCGGCCCCGGGCGTGCTCGGGTTGGGCGAGTGTGGCCACGGCGGTGACCACCGCGGCCCTGCGCCCGGTGGGGGAGTCGTGGCCGGTCTCCGTCCGCAGCGCCTTCAGCGACCAGGAGGCGGTGTCCCAGCTGATCACCAGTGCGATCACCATGGCCATGAGTTCCAGGGGTGGGATGTCGGCGCGGACGCGGCCTGCTTTCTGAGCGGCTTCGACCGCGGTGACGTTCCGGCGGTACTCCTCGACCTCGGCGTCGATGGGCTGTTGCCGTTCGAGCCCCGCCCACAGGTACAGCCGCCGTACGTGCGGCCGTTGCTGTAGCCGGTCGTACAACTGGCCGGCGTAGTCGGGCAGGTTGCCGGCGTCGATCGCGACGGCTGCCGCCAGCTCGGTCATGCTCTCGGCGACGACCTTGTCGAACAGCTCCTCCTTGGTCCCGAAGTGCATGTAGATCGACCGCTTGTTGGCCTGGGCGGCGTGGGCGATGCGGTCGATCCGGGCGCCGGCCAGCCCGTGTGCGGCGAACTCGTCGACTGCCGCCTGCATGAGGCGTCGCTTGGTCTCGGTGGCGTCGGGTGGCATGCGCTCATCGTACATAACCATCCAGATATTTACACGGCACCGGTCTCGGGGTATGAATATATCCAGTTAGTTACATGGGAGGAGCAAGACATGACGCAGACCTGGTTCATCACCGGCACGTCCTCCGGCTTCGGCCGCCACCTCACCGAACAGCTGCTCGCACGGGGAGACCGGGTTGCCGCCACCGCGCGACGCCCGGAAAGCCTCGACGACCTGGCGGCCCGCTACGGCGAGCGGCTGTGGCGGTCCCGTCTGGACGTCACCGACACGAGCACGATGCGCCAGGTCGTGGACCGCGCGTTCGCCGAACTCGGCCGGATCGACGTCGTCGTGTCCAACGCCGGCTACGGGCTCTTCGGGGCCGCCGAGGAACTCACCGACGAGCAGATCGACCGCCAGATCGCGACCAACCTCACGGCCTCCATCCAACTCGCCCGCGCCGCCACCCCGCACCTGCGCCGCCAGGGCGGCGGGCGGTACATCCAGATCGCCAGCATCGGTGGCCAGGTCGCCTTCCCCGCGATGAGCCTCTACCACGCCACCAAGTGGGGCATCGAGGGGTTCTGGGAGTCGGCCGCCGCCGAACTCGCGCCGTTCGGCATCGGCGTGACGGTCGTCGAGCCCGGCGTCTCGCGCACCAACTTCGGCGCCGGCGGTGCGGTCCTGGGCGCGCCCCTGCCCGAATACGCCGACGGCCCCTCAGGCCAGTTGCGACGCGTGCTCTCCGGCGAACTGCCCCCGCTGCCCGCACCCGGTGACCCCGCGAAGATCGCGGCGGCCATCATCGCCTCCGCCGACCAGGCCGAGGCGCCGTTCCGCCTCACGCTGGGCTCCGACGCGTACGCGCTGGCGACCGCGGCCCTGCGCGACCGCCTCGAAGCCCTCGAAGCGGGACGAAGCCTCGCCCACTCCACCGACCACTGAAGGGAAGCCCGCCATGTTCGACTTCACCGGCAAGACCGTTCTCATCACCGGAGCCTCCGGCGCACTCGGCACCACCCTGGCCGCCCGGTTCTCCGAAGCCGGGGCCAACACCGTCACCGCCGCCCGAACCGGCTACGACCAGCTCGCCGCCCGTCTCCCCGGCCCCTCGCTCGGTGTGCCGCTCGACGTCACCAGCGAGTCGGACTGGACCGACGCGATCCACCGGACCGAGGCCCACTTCGGGCCACTGGACATCCTCATCAACAACGCCGCCTACCTGCGCGTCGGCACCGTGGAGAGCATCCCGCTCGACGAGTTCCAGCGCGTGCTCGACACCAACCTCACCGGCGCCCTCCTCGGCATCCGCGCCGCGGCCCCCTCGATGCGCGCAGCCGGCGGCGGCGCGATCGTCAACATCAACTCCGTCGCCGGCCTCGCGGCCGCCCCCGACCTCGTCGCCTACAGCAGCAGCAAGTGGGCACTGCGCGGCCTCATGCGCGCGGCCGCCAAGGGACTGGCCCGCGACAACATCCGCGTCAACTCCGTCCACCCCGGCATCATCGAGACCCACCTCGCCTACGGCCCCGACGGCAACGCACTCGTACCGGTGGACGACTTCGCCATCCCCCGCAACGCCACCCCCGACGAGATCACCGACTTCATCCTCTTCGCCGCCTCGGACCAAGCCCGCTTCGCGACCGGCTCCGAACTCATCGCCGACGGCGGCTTCACCCTCGGCCCCCTCACCTGACCGTCCCCCGGGCTCGCAACGCACCGGCCCGCCGGGCGTCGGCGGAGAAGCGGGAGGCGATGGACCGGCTTGTCGCCGAGGTGCGCGCCCACCGCCTCGCGGAGATCCGGCAAAAACAGGCGCTGATCCAGCGCGCCGTCGCCGCGGCCATGGAGGGCTCCGCTCCGCGGGTGTCGGCGATCGAGCATGGTGACATCGACCGTGCCGAGTTGGCGACGCTCCGGTCTTACGTAGAAGCTCTCGGCGGACGGTTGCGCGTGGTCGCGGACTTCGGTGACGCGGAGTTCACGGTTGCCTGACCGCTCTGGCAGGCGGCTCGTACATCGGTCTGGACAACACAACGGCCCAGGCTGGGGATCATGTCCCTGACCTGGGCCTTAACCACTGGAGCGGGCGACGAGAATCGAACTCGCGCTCTGAGCTTGGGAAGCTCATGTTCTACCATTAAACTACGCCCGCCGGGAGCAGCCGTGGTGGCTGTTCGCCGGGGTCAGCTTACCGCATGTGGGGGCCGGCGGGGTACGCCGGAGTGGCTGCGGGGGTGGTGTCGGTGTCTTCCCCTAGGGTGGCGGTCGTCATCCGGAGCAGGGAGAGGGAAGCGTTGCAGGCAGCCTTCGAAAGCGTCACCGTGGTCCGCTGTGCCGAGGGGCACGTGTTCAGTACGTCGCGGTTTCCCTTGCAGCAGTTGGGGAGTGAGCGGATCGGGCCCGGGCGGTTGTTGCGGTGTCCGCGGTGTGCGCGGTTGCGGAACGTGGTGCCGGTGAAGGGCGTCACGTCCGGGTTCGGTGGAAGTTCAGGTAGGAGCGGGACGGCGTAGGGCCGCGCTGGCCCTGGTAGCGGGAGCCGACCTCGGTCGAGCCGTAGGGGTGCTCGGCCGGGGAGCTCAGCCGGAACAGGCAGAGTTGGCCGATCTTCATGCCGGGCCACAGCTTGATGGGGAGGGTGGCCATGTTGGAGAGCTCCAGCGTGACGTGGCCGGAGAAGCCGGGGTCGATGAAGCCGGCCGTGGAGTGGGTGAGGAGGCCGAGGCGGCCCAGCGAGCTCTTGCCCTCGAGGCGGGAGGCGATGTCCTCGGGGAGGGAGATCACCTCGTAGGTCGAGGCGAGGACGAACTCCCCGGGATGGAGGATGAAGGGCTCGTCGCCTGGCGGCTCGATCATGCGGGTCAGATCGGGCTGTTCGGTGGCCGGGTCGATGTGCGGGTAGCGGTGGTTCTCGAAGACCCGGAAGTAGCGGTCCAGCCGTACGTCGATGCTCGACGGCTGGACCATCACCGGGTCGTATGGCTCGATCCGCACCCGTCCGGTGTCGATTTCCGTCCGGATGTCCTTGTCTGACAGCAGCACGCCCCGAGGCTACAGGGTGGCTAGAGGGTGCCCAACTTGACCAGCATCAGGACGGCGAGCAGTTGGATCGCCGAGGCGGCCAGGGCACGGGGCCAGGGGATCTCGTGGGACCGGCTGACCATCATGGTGAACAGCAGGCCGGCGAAGAGCCAGGTGGCCCAACCGACGAGCTGGACAACGGGGTTGGCGCCGCCGAGGAAGAGCGCCAGGGTGAGGCGTGGCACGTCGGTCAGCGTCATGATCAGCATGGCGAGGCCGGCCGTGGGTGCCCAGATGCCGTTGCCGCCGAACTGGCGCGCCAGGTTGTGCGTGACGGTGCCGAGCAACAGGGCGCCGAGCACCATGACCACGCCGGTGACCAGGAGGTAGGGCACCAGCGTGGAGGCCGTCGAGTCGAGGGCCGACTCGCGGGCGCTGTCCAGGCCGAAGACGGCGAGCAGGCCGTAGAGGAAGGTGACGATCAGCGCCGGCAGCCACATCGGGTAGTCCCGCATGCGCCAGAAGGTGGGGCTGGGCCGGAAGATCACGCCGACGAGCAGTTGCTTCCAGGGGAGCGGCGGCCCGGGTGGGGGCGCGTCGCCGGCCGGGGCGTGGTCGTCCTGGCCGGCGTGGGGCTGCGTCGAGTAGGGATCGGGGGCGCCGTAGCCCGGCGGGTAGCCGCCGGGGGCGGGCTGTGGGTAGGTGGGCTGCTGCCCGTACGCGTGGTGTCCGTACGGGTGCTGCTGATCGTCGCGCTCGTTTCTGAAACCGGCCACGAGTACGAACGTACCGCTTCCCGGTACCCGGAATGCGCCGGAGGGGCCGAGATGGGCCTCGCCCAGTGCCGCGAGCGCGGATGGACGTTCCCCAGACCCGTTCGACTCCTCCGGCAACCCGCCCTCCGCCCGGTCGCCGCGATCATGGCATGCCCGATCGGGCGGAGCAAGGGCGCTATTTGGCCGGTTCCGGAGCCGGTTCCGGCGCCGTCGCCCGGGCCTCGCTGTCGCCGTCGTCGGGCTTGCGAACGGACTCGAGCAGCAGCTGGGCCACGTCGACGACGCGGAGGTCGTCCTTGATCGCGCCCGCGGTGTCGGCGGCCTGCTTGCCGTTGACCGAATCGGTCAGCATCACGAGGCAGAACGGGCATGCGGTGGAGATGATGTCGGGGTTGAGGGAGAGCGCCTCGTCGACGCGTTCGTCGTTGATGCGCTTGCCGATGCGCTCCTCCATCCACATGCGGGCGCCGCCGGCGCCGCAGCAGAAGCCGCGCTCCTTGTGGCGGTGCATCTCCTCGTTGCGCAGGCCCGGAACGCGCCCGATGATCTCGCGGGGCGGGGTGTAGATCTTGTTGTGGCGGCCCAGGTAGCAGGGGTCGTGGTAGGTGATCAGGCCCTCGACGGGGGTGACGGGGATCAGCTTGCCGGCGTCGACCAGATGCTGGAGCAGCTGGGTGTGGTGGATGACCTCGAAGCTGCCGCCGAGCTGGGGGTACTCGTTGGCGATGGTGTTGAAGCAGTGCGGGCAGGTGGTGACGATCTTCTTGGCGGCCGCGGCGTTGAGGGTCTCCACGTTCTGCTGGCCGAGCTGCTGGAAGAGGAACTCGTTGCCCAGGCGGCGGGCGGAGTCGCCGGTGCAGGACTCGTCGCCGCCCATGATGGCGAACGAGACGCCGGCGATGTGGAGGAGTTCGGCGAAGGCCTTGGTGGTCTTCTTGGCGCGGTCCTCGAGGGCGCCGGCGCAGCCCACCCAGTAGAGGTAGTCGACGTCGGTGAGGTCCTCGACGTCCTGGCCGACGACGGGGACGGGGAAGTCGACCTCGCGCGTCCACTCCAGGCGCTTCTTCTTGGCCAGGCCCCAGGGGTTGCCCTTGCGTTCGAGGTTCTTGAGCATGGTGCCGGCCTCGCTGGGGAACGAGGACTCGATCATGACCTGGTAGCGGCGCATGTCGACGATGTGGTCGACGTGCTCGATGTCGACGGGGCACTGCTCGACGCAGGCGCCGCAGGTGGTGCAGGACCACAGGACGTCGGGGTCGATCACGCCGCTTTCGGCGGCGGGGGCGACCAGCGGTCGTTCGGTGGTCTCGTTACTCTCACCGGCGAGAAGGTAGGGCGCGGTGGCGTGCGCTTGGTCCCGCAGGGACATGACCAGGAGCTTGGGGGAGAGGGGCTTGCCGGTGTTCCAGGCGGGGCACTGGGACTGGCATCGGCCGCACTCGGTGCAGGTGGAGAAGTCGAGCAGGCCCTTCCAGGAGAAGTGCTCGATCCTGGAGACGCCGAACTGCGTGTCCTCGCCGCCCTCCTCGTCGAAGACGGTCTCGAAGTCGATCGGCTTGCCGCCCGAGGTCATGGGCTGGAGCGGGCCCAGCGCGGTGGAGCCGTCGGCCTCGCGCTTGAACCAGATGTTGGGGAAGGCCAGGAAGCGGTGCCAGGCCACGCCCATGCTGGTGTTGAGGGCGACGGTGATCGCCCAGGTCATGGTGGTGCCGAGCTTGACCAGGGCGACGAGGTAGACCAGGTACTGCAGGGTGCCGGTGGACAGGCCGTCGAAGGCGGCGACCAGGGGGTAGGTGACGAAGTACGCCGGCCCGTAGCCGTCGACGTGGTGGAGGGCGCCCTCCAGGCCGCGGAGCAGCAGGATGCAGACGCCGATGGTGAGGATGACGTACTCGACGAAGTAGGCCTGCCACGCGGTGGAGCCCGCGAAGCGGGACTTGCGGCCGGCCCTGGAAGGCAGGCTGAGCCGGCGGATGACGATCAGTGCGGCGATGCCGAGGGTCGTCGCCAGCGCGATGAACTCGATGTACATCTCGTAGGGGACGAAGCCGCCGAGCACGGGCAGGGTCCAGTCGGCCTGGAAGAGCTGGCCGAAGGCCTGGACGATGGTCAGGCCGAGGGTGAGGAAGCCGATGGCCACGAACCAGTGCGCGACGCCGACCGGGGCCCAGCGGTTCATCCGGGTGTGGCCCAGGAACTCGCGGGCCAGCGTCAGGGTGCGCTGGCGTGGGTTGTCGGTGCGCTGTCCCTGCGGCACGGGCTGGCCGAGGCGGAGACGGCGGACGATCTCCACGACGGCCCGGCCGAACAGCGCGACGGCGACCGCGGTGAGCACCAGCGAGACGACGATCGCGACGAGTTGCATGACGGCGGCTCCTCGGGCGGGCGGACGGAGGCGGAGTGCGCGGCCCGGCTGGCTGCCTGGCCGGCAGGGGCTAGCAAGATAGCCCAGCGAAATCCTACTGGAGGGTAACTTCACCTGACCAGCCGATCGGCCGCGGTATCGGGCCTCGCGACCGCCGGCCGGCGAGCCGTCAGTTGACTTCAAGTTATCTTGAAGTAAGAGCCTGTATCCCGCACGGGGACGAGACGTTCCCGGAGATCGACGTACTCGAGACAGGGGACAGGCACATGGGGCAGGAGCGGCATGAGCTGGCCGTCGCGGTGATCGGCGGAAGCGCCAGGGCCGGCAGGTTGGGCCCGGCCGTCGTGGCGTGGGCCGCGGACCAGGCGGGGCGGCGGGACGACATGGTGGCGGACGTCGTCGACGTGGCCGTCGCGGAACTGCCGTGGGACATGGGCGGATACGGCGCGGACCCGACGCCCGGGGCCCTGGCGCCCCGACTGGAGGCCGCCGACGCCTTCGTGGTCGTCACGCCCGAGTACAACCACAGCTACCCGGCGGCGCTCAAGAACCTGATCGACTGGCACCGCCGGGAGTGGCAGGCCAAGCCGGTCGCGTTCGTCTCGTACGGCGCCTTCTCCGGCGGACTGCGGGCCGTCGAGCACCTGCGGGGGGTCTTCGCCGAGCTGCACGCGGTCACCGTCCGGGACACCGTCAGCTTCCAGAACGCCTGGGAGCGGTTCGACGCCGCCGGCCGGCCCGTGGAGACCGAGGGCTGCGAGCGGGCGGCCAAGACCATGCTCGACCAGCTCGCCTGGTGGGGACACGCGCTGCGCGACGCCCGGGCGGCACGCCCCTACGCCTCATGAGCACCCGCGCCGTCGCCGGCGTCATCGTGCTCGGCGCGCTGACGACCGTGCTGGACACCACCATCGTCAACGTCGCCCTCAACCCGCTGGTCCGCGAGTTCGACGTGCCGCTGACCACGATCCAGTGGGTGGCCTCCGGATACACCCTGGCGCTGGCCGCGGTCATCCCCGCCACCGCCTGGGCCATGGCGCGGTTCGGCAGCAGACGTCTCTACATGCTGGCCATGACCGTGTTCACCCTGGGCTCGGCACTCGCCGGGCTGGCCTGGAACGCGGAGTCGCTCATCGGCTTCCGGGTGCTGCAGGGGGTGGGCGGCGGCATGGTGATGCCGGTGGGCATGGCCGTGATGATGCAGGCCGCCGCCAGGGAGGGGAAGCAGGGCGCGATGATGTCGCTGCTCGGGCTCCCCATCCTGGTGGGGCCGGTCGCCGGGCCGGTGCTGGGCGGCTGGCTGGTGGACGAGGTCTCCTGGCGCTGGATGTTCCTCATCAACCTCCCGGTCGGACTGCTCACCGTCGTGCTGGCCCATCGGGTGTTCCCCCGGGACGCGCCGCAGCCGGGGCGCCGGCTCGACGTGCCGGGGCTGCTGATGCTCTCGCCCGGGCTCGCCGCGGTCATCTACGGGCTGACCCGGGCCAGCGAGGGCTCGGACGGGCTCGGCAGCCCCGCCGCGTTCCTTCCCGTGCTGGTGGGAGCCGCGCTGGTGGTCGGCTTCGTGGCGCGCTCGCTGACGGTCGCCGAGCCGCTGATCGACCTGCGGCTGCTGCGGCGCCGCCCCCTGGCTGTCGGCGCGACGACGATGCTGCTGTTCGTCACCGGCTACTTCGGGTCGATGCTGCTGGCGCCCATGTACTACCAGGAGGTGCGGGGGACCTCGGTGCTGGCCTCCGGGCTGATGTACGCCCCCGCCGGGCTCGCCGCCGGGACGATGATGCAGGTGGCGGGTCGGCTGGTGGACCGGGTGCCACCGCGGCTCGTCGTCCTCCCGGGCATCCTGCTGGCGGCGACCGGACTCGCGGCCTTCGCCGGCCAGGCGGAGCCCGACGCCTCCTACCTCCGGTTGGGGATCGCGCTGGCGGTGATGGGGACCGGGGTGGGGATGGTGATGATGCCGAACATCGCCGCGGCCACCAGGGCCATCGGACCGGCGGACGCGCCGGCGGCCTCCACCCTGCTCAACATCACCTCCCAGGTGGCCGGGTCCATCGGCCCGGCCATGATCTCCATGGTGCTGGCCGGCCGGCTCGCCGGGACCGCCGG